>NZ_JBFRDQ010000229.1:0-27452 GCF_052113865.1 Allobosea sp. TAB14
GAGCAGCGGATTGCCTAGGATGCCCGCCGTCATGTCGAGCGGATTGTTAGGCGTGGCGAAGGAGGGCAAAGTCTCGGCGAGCTGCGAACGGGTGTCCTCGGCGAGATCGGTCAGATCGAGACCGAGCCGCTCTGCGAGATCGGCCGTCATCACCGCTACCGCGCCGCTATAGCTCATCGCCACAGTCCGTCCCGCACCCGGCGGACGATTGTCGAGGTAGAGCGCGGTCGCCCGCACGAAATCGGCCACGTCGCGTGCCCGATAGATTCCGTGCTGGGCTAGGAACGCGTCCACTGCGGCGGCGTCCCCGACCAGGGCACCGGTATGCGAGGCGGCCGCATGGGCGCCCTTGCGGCTGACGCCGCCCTGCAGGACGATCAGATAGGCTCCGCGGCGGCGCGCGATCGCGGCAGCGCTCGCCAGCCGCTCCGGATCGCGAAGGCTTTCGAGATAGACTAGGATGACGCGGATATCTTCGTCGGCCGCAACCGCCTCGGCCATCGCGCATGCACTGAGGTCGATATCGTTGCCAGTCGCGATCACGTAGCGGACACCGTAGCCGGCTTCGCGCAGCAGCGCGAAAGGCATGACGCTTGCGGCGCCGCTCTGGCCGACGATCGCGATCGGCCCGTCCTGCGGTTCGACGTCGGTGAAGACGGTACTGAAATTCAGGACGGCGCCGTTGGAGAAGTTGGCGACGCCCTGCGCGTTCGGGCCCACGATCCGCATGCCACTGCGCCTCGCAGCCGCCAGCATCAGCTCCTCACGCTCCTTGCCTTCCGCTCCGAGCTCGCCGAAACCGGAGCTCATCACGACGGCGGCCTTCACTCCGGCCTGTGCGCAACGGGTTACTTGCTCCACCGCCTGGCTGCCCTCGACGGCGATGATCGCAGCGTCCGGGACCTCGCCGATCGCCTGGATATCGGGATAGGCGGGCAGTTCCTGGATGATCGGCCGCGCGGGGTTGACGGGGTAGATCGCGCCCTTGAAACCAAACCGCTTCATGAAGGCTATCGGCCGTCCCCCGACCTTGTCGGGGTTCTGCGATGCGCCGATGACGGCAACTGATTTCGGGGCGAGCAGCGCTGATGTTGCGTTGGACATGAGATGATGCACCTGTTCCTATTCGACGGTCGCGCCGGAACTCTGGACGAGCGCCGCCCACTTGGCCGTATCCGCCTCCATCAGCTTGCCGAATTCCTCCGGGGTTCCGGGAAAGACTTCAGCGCCTAGCGCGACCAGTTTCTGCTTGAGATCGTCGCGCTCCAGTGCGGCCGCGAGCTTCGACGCCAGGCGGCTCTTCACCTGCGGAGGCAGGCCCCTGGGCGCAACGAAGCCGAACCAGCCGCTGGACGCGAAGCCGGACAATCCCGATTCCGCGATCGTGGGGACGTTCGGCAGGGCAGCGATCCGCTGGGCCGGCGTGACCGCGAGCGCCTTGACGCGGCCGCCGCTGATATAGGGCAGGTCGCCGGCCGTGACGTCGAACATCACGTCGATGCGGCCCGCCACCAGATCCGTCAGAGCAGGAGCCGATCCCTTGTAGGGAACATGAAGGATGTCGACCTGGGCAGCCTGCTTGAACAGTTCACCGGTCAGGTGGACGAGGCCGCCATTGCCGCTGGAACCGAAGGTCAGCGCCCCCGGCTTGGCCTTGGCGAGCGCGATCAGTTCCTTGATGTTTGATACCGGCAGGGAATTGCTCGTTATCACGACGTGGGACGACAGGACCGCAGTTCCGATCGGCTCGAAATCGACAAGCGGCTTGACCTGCATCTTCTCCTTGTAGAGCGCCGGATTGATCGTCATCGTGCCGGTCGTCGCGAAGAACAGCGTGTAGCCGTCCGCCGGCGACGTGGCCGCAGCTTGCATCGCGATGTTGCCGCCGGCTCCGCCGCGATTGTCGATGACCACCGGCTGTCCGAGTTGCTCGCCGAGATGTTGCCCGACGAGGCGCGCGATCGCGTCCGTTCCGCCGCCGGGCGGGAACGGCACGATCAGCCTGACCGGCTTGTCCGGATACTCCGCCGCGAGTGCGGGATACGCGCCCAGGATAAGCGCGGCACCGAGAAGAAGCGTCGCTGCACGAGAGCGAAACCGCATGGAAAGTCTCCTGTCGCTGGCTGGTGGAAGGAGCGTCATCACGTCGTTACGTCTTTGATGCAGCAACGATGGCACTGCGTTGCCCAGCCGAACAGACCCGCGGCTCGAAAGCAGAATTCCACTTATTCGACGGACGCCGGCCATCGACGGGCTTGTGCGCACGCCATTCGCCGATGGCTTCTAGACGAACCGGGGCGCGGTCGCGCTGCACGGAGTCCGGCCGAGGGGCGAGGCATCGGCACCGCAGGCTGGACCGCAAGCGCGGATCGATACCGTCCGTCATTCAATACTGAAACGGCAGCACGGCCGGTCGCCCTGCGAGAAGCCGGAMCGATGGCGGCAGGCGCGTCTTCGGCGACATTCGCGGCTTGCGCGCGCAACCGCGTCAGGTCATCGCCCTCAGCAATGGCGGCATGAGTTCGCGCAGCCGGGCGATCGTGAAACGCAGGGCTCCGGACGTCAGCTTCGTCTGAGCCGATGCGAGATTGATCCTGCGTGTGATAACGGGGTCGACGATCCTGGCGAGCGCGAGTTTTCCGGTGCGCACCTCTTCGGCCACGCTGCACCAGGGCAGGATCGCGACACCGTCGCCCGCCATCGCGATATGCTTCATGACGTAGAGGGATTCGGCTTCGATCGCGACGGTCAGCGCCACGCCCTRCTGGCGGGCGTGATGTTCGAGCATGGCGCGCAGTCCGCTCTGGAAATGCGGAAGGATCAGCGGAAGTCCAGCCAGCTCCCTGAAAGCGATCGTCTTGGACCCGGCCAGCGGGCCGAGTGGCGAATAGACGACAAAGGTGTCGAGCTGGCCCATCGTGTATTCGTGGATGCTGCCGGAGGCCTGATACCGGTTCACTACGGCGAGATCGATGTTTCCGCCCTTCAGCCACTCGTCAATATGCCCGCTCAGCCCCTCGCGGAACATCAGCCGAATGTCCGGCGCCCTCTCCTGAAGGTCGGGGATCAGTGCGGAGGTCACGCTGGAAACCAGGGACGGGATGACGCCGAGGCGCACGGTGCCGGAGGGCGTGCGTCGAGCCTCGCACGCCAGTTCCTCAAGCTCGCCGGACTTCTCAAGCAGCTCGGCCGAAGCCGGCAGCATCCTCGCGCCGAAATCGGTTAGGACGATGCCTCGGCCGTTTCGCTGAAAGACCGGGCCACCCCAGCCACCTTCGAGCAGCCCGATGCTTCGACTGACAAGGGACGGAGCCATGTCCATGGCGGCTGCGGCCTTGGACAGAGATCCCGCACGAGCAACTTCGACGAAAACCTGGAGTTGTCGAAGGCTTGCTTGCGTCATGATCGCTGACTCCACACGCGACGGCCGAAGCAATTCGCAGGCCAGAAGAACAGCCGTGGTGGCACGGCGAGGAAACCGCCTGCCGGGCTTCGGACGCGCTTGCGTCGCGCGGCGGCAGTGATCGAACGGCGGCACAAGGCACGCGATGACGTGCGCGTTGCGCCATCGCCGCTGCTCCCCTCGGCTTCGAATGGAGGCTCAGGACTGGCGGGAACCGCCGCGCAGCTGCCAGGAATGCACCTTGCTGGCAAGATTCTCGTCGAAGCGAGTGGCAGCGACGATAGCACGTTCATGGATGCCGCGGCTGATCACGTCGACCTCGTCTCGGCACAGGATGGAGAAGCGCAGCCGGCGTTTCTCCACCGCGATCAGTTCGACTTCGGCTGTGACGTTCATCCCGATCGGCGTGGCCGCAAGATGGCTGAGATCGACCGCAGAGCCGACCGTTCTCTCGTCGGTACCGAGATAATGCCGCAAGGCCTCCATGCACGTCCATTCGGCGAATGCCACCAGCATCGCCGTCGCGAAGACGGGAGGCATGGTCTCGAAGATCGGAAAAATGTGCCCGAAAGCCGGGACAGTGATCCCGGCGGCAATCTGCATTGTCTCCTGGTGCCTGAGGCCGATCGGCAAAGATGTGCTGGTCATAAGGCTCCCCGTTATCACGCAGAACGACGCAAATTCAGGTCGTTCGGTCGGCTGGCGAGTTTAGGGACGAAGCCGGGCAAGGGGAGCCGCGCCGCTTCGAATACAGCTTTCCAAATAGTCGACCGCAATCGTTGCGCCTATTCGCTACGAACAGAAGCGCGGCGTCTTTTGCTTGACGACGCAGGGTATGTCCCGTCCTCTCATATGGGCCTCCAGTCGGAATAGACGCCCCAAGAGAAAACATTGGCGCTTTAGCCCCAAGCGGACGTTAAGTGCTGCCTTCAGTCAGCTCCCAACGCGCCCAGTCGCGTGTGCCCGTTCCGCCACGCGCCCGTAAAAATAGCTCCACTCTCACACAGGACAATTCAACGTCCCGCCCAGCCCAAGACGTCATTCCGGCCTGATGCGATAGCTGCCCGAACAGCACGCTAAGCGGCTGCCGAGTCGAGGGAATTTGAATGGCTACGCACGAGAACGAAGGCTGCAAGGCCGTCGCCATGGCTTTTGAGCCGCGCTCGACCGGAATTCGCCGCCTGCTGTCCTCCGCCTCCATCCTCGCCTTGATGCTGTCGGGAGCCTTGGCTCTGCCGCGCACGGCTATGGCCGCCGAATGGACGGGCGCCACCGCCGACTGGTTCACCACCGGAAACTGGAGCACAGGCGCGGTTCCGACATTGAGCGACAATGTGGACATCGTCCCGGCTCTGAACTTCGCAAACATCAATGGCGCGGTGAATGCGGTCGCCAACAACGTGACGGTGGGTGTCACAGCCGGCGGACTGGGCGGACTGGCCATCACCACCGGCGCCACGCTGAACAATTATCTTGGCTTCATCGGCTATCAGCCTGGCTCCGATGGCGTGGTGGAATTGGTCGCGGCTGCGACCTGGATCAACAGCTCATCGCTCTATGTCGGCTACGATGGCGCAGGCCGCCTGAAGATAGAGGGCGGCAGCAAAGTCACCGATATCATGGGCTACATGGGGTATTCCGTGGGCTCGACCGGTACCGTTGTGATCAATGGCGCCAACTCGGTCTGGCAGAGCACCTCCGGGATCGTGGTCGGACAGGAGGGTTCGGGCACGCTGACGGTTTCCAGCGGCGGCTCGGCGCAGGCAGGCGGCACCGTCATCGGGCTCATGGCAGGCTCAGAGGGTCTAGCGACCGTCGACGGCGTAGGCTCGATGGTCCAGTGGCGGCGACCTTTTTGTCGGTCTCTATGGCACAGGCACGCTGGTGATTGCGAATGGCGGCACAGCGAGTTCAGGCCCGGGCTTTGGTGTGTGGGCCGGCTATTTTGCGGGAGCCGCCGGCACGGTGACGGTCGATGGCGCGGGGTCGATCCTGACGAGCGGCGCCGAGCTTGGAATCGGCGTATTGGGCACTGCTTCCTTGACGATCACGAACGGAGCTTCGGTTCAGAATACGGATGGCGTGATCGGCCGGAACACCAGCGGCAGCGGCACGGTCTCCGTCGATGGCACGGGCTCGACCTGGACCAATACCGGTGACCTCACKGTCGGCAACAACGGCACCGGCACGCTGACGATCTCCRATGGCGGCGCRGTCAGYAACGYCCAGGGYTTTATCGGCAACAACGCCGGCTCCAYCGGCACGGCGACCGTCACCGGAACGGGCTCGRCCTGGTCCAGTGGCGGCGACCTAACGTGACAGCGGCTTTAGGCTTCAATGCCGGCGCCAGCGGCACGGTCGCCGTGGACGGCGCCGGCTCGACCTGGACGAGCAGCGCCGTCTTCGTCGGCTATGGAGGCACGGGCGCGCTCACCATTTCGAACGGAGGCGAGGCTGCCGATACCGCAGCTCTGATCGGTTTCCAGGCGGGATCCAGCGGCGCTGCGACGGTGACCGGGCCGGGCTCGCTCTGGTCCCACACCGGCAATCTCGTCGTCGGCGACCTTGGCACCGGCGCGCTGACGATCGCCAATGGCGGCACCGTGTCGGCCGGCGGTCTCGTCAAGCTGGCCAGCCAGGTGGGCTCGGTCGGTACGCTCAACATCGGCGGCGAGGCTGGTGCGGCGGCGGCGGCTCCGGGCGCGCTCAACGCGGCCGTCGTCCTGTTCGGCGCAGGCGCCGGCTCGCTCAACTTCAACCATACGAGCGCGAACTATGTCTTCGCCCCGGTCATCACCGGTGTCGGCACGATCAACCAGATCGCGGGCAATACGAACCTGAGCGCCGACAACAGCGGCTTCACCGGCGCGACCAACGTCACGGGCGGCCGTCTGTCCGTGAACGGCTCGCTGGCGAATTCGTTGGTGACGGTGTCGGGCAGCGGCACCCTGGGCGGCAACGGCACGGTCGGCAACACCTTCGTGCTGTCGGGCGGCATCGTCGCGCCSGGCAACTCGATCGGCACGCTCAACGTCGCGGGCAACCTCACCCAGGCGGCGGGCTCGGTCTATCAGGTCGAGCTGACCTCGGCGGGCGAGTCCGATCGCATCAATGCGACCGGCACGGCGACGATCGCCAATGGCGCGGTCCTGAGCGTCGTCAAGACCGATGCCGCTCCCTATGTGGCGGGCATGCGCTACACGGTGCTGCAAGCCAATGGCGGCGTGAACGGCGCCTATACGCTGGCCAACAACGGCGAGCTCTCGGCCTTCCTCGGGCTCGTCGGCAATTACGACGCGACGCATGCCTATCTCGACGTGGTGAAGGCGAAGTCTTTCGCTTCGGTCGGATGGACGCGCAACCAGATCGCCACGGCCGTTGGCACCGAGAGCCTCGGCACCGGCCATGTGATCTATAACGCCGTCGTGAACATTGCGACCGAAGCCCAGGCGCGGGCAGCATTCGACCAGCTTTCGGGTGAGGTGCATGCTTCGGCCAAGGGCGTGATGATCGAGGACAGCCGCTTCGTCCGCGAGGCCGCCATCGACCGCCTGCGCTCCGCCTTCGACGGTGCCAGCATGGCCTCGGCGCCGGTGACGACCTATGTCGACGGCAAGTCTGTGCTCGCACCGGCCACGACGGATCGCTTCGCGGTCTGGGGTCGCGGCTTCGGCTCCTGGGGATCGATGAAGGGGGACGGCAACGCCGCCACCATCCAGCGTGATCTCGGCGGCTTCTTCATCGGCGCCGACGCTCTTGTCGCGGAGAGCTGGCGCCTCGGCGTGACCGGCGGCTATAGCCGTTCGTCCTTCAAGGTCGACGGCCGCAGCGCGTCGGGCTCGAGCGACAACTACCATGTCGGCCTCTATGGCGGCACGAACTGGGGCAATCTCGCCTTCCGCTCCGGCCTCGCCTATACGTGGCACGAGGTCTCGACCAGCCGCACCGTCGCCTTTTCGGGCTTCGGCGACGCGCTCAAGGGCGACTATAGCGCCGGCACGGCGCAGGCTTTCGGCGAGCTCGGCTATCGCATCAAGGTTGGCCAGGCCGTCTTCGAACCCTTCGCCAATCTTGCCTATGTGAACCTCGACACCAACGGCTTCACCGAGGCGGGTGGGGTGGCGGCGCTCACCAGCAAGGGCAGCAATACGGGTGTGACCTTCAGTACGCTCGGGCTGCGGGCCTCGACGGACTTCACCCTGGGCAATGGCGTGGGGATGACGGCGCGCGGCATGATCGGCTGGCGTCATGCCTATGGCGAGACCACGCCGATCTCGGCGATGAGCTTCTCCGGCGGCTCGGCTTTCGGCATTGCCGGGGTCCCGATCGCCAGGGACGCCGCTGTCGTCGATGTCGGCCTCGATCTCAATCTGACTGCCAACGCCATGCTGGGGCTCTCCTATGGCGGACAGTTCGGTTCGGGCCTCACCGACCAGACCCTTCGGGGCAACCTCAACGTCAGGTTCTAAAGCCTGTATGGATCAGGAGACGATCCGGCTGGTTCAGGAGAGCTTCAAGAAGGTCGCCCCCGCCGCCGACAAGGTCGGGGCGATCTTCTAGCAAGGCTCTTCGAGACGCATCCCGCGCTAAGGCCCCTGTTCGCGCAGGACGTGCGGCCTCAGGCAGACAAATTCATGGAGATGTTGAGCATGATCATCAACAGTCTCCACGAATTCTACGCGATCCTGCTGACGGTCGACGATCTCGCCCGTCGACATAAGGGCTACGGCGTGGTCGAGGCAGATTATGCGGTCATGGGCGAAACTCTGATCTGGGCGCTCGAACAGACCCTGTGCGATGCATTCACGCCTCAGGTGAAGCGCGCCTGGCTCAAGGTCTATGAGGCGCTCGCGAGCGTGATGCTCGCAGCTGCGAAAGAGCCGGTCGCCATGCGGTCATGATGGCGGGGCGGTGGCGCGAAGGTGACCGTCCTCGCTCCCAGAGGCGGTATCGGCCGGTACCGCGCCTGATCGATCACTACATCAGTTCTGATTTTTGGCCTCGCTCGGCGTCATGCCGAACCGACGCCGGAAACTGCGGTTGAAATAGGAGATGTCGCTGAATCCGGCGGCCATCGCGATCGAACTGATGGCCCGGTCCGAGAGGCGCTGATCGCGGAGCATGGCGAAGGAGCGCTCGAGGCGCAGACCCAGCACATACTCGGAAAAGCTCAAGCCCTGGGTCTGAAGCAACTTGCGCACATAGTTCGCGGAAATGCGCAGTGACAGCGCGACCGTCTCGGCAGAGAGATCGTCACGGCCAAGCTGAGCGAGGACTTCGGCTTTGACCCCGCGCAAGCGCGCTGCGCGCACGCCGCGCTCGGCCAGGAATTCCCGAGCGTCGTTGCGCGCTCCCAGGAGAACGGCCACCAGATCGCGCAGATGCTGGGCGACGGCACCCTGCAATTCCGGCGAGGCCGTTTCGCCGAGCGCCATGGCACTCCTGGCATAATCGATCAGCAGGCGCAGGGCATCGGCTTCCGGGGTGAACGGGCGCATCAGGGCCGAGCCGATATCGCCCACATAGGGGACTATCGTCGCCTTCGGCACGGCGATGCTCAGCAGCACACCGTCATCTTCCAAGGTGTGGCTGGCGATTTCGGCTGATGACATCAGCACGGCGCCGCCCTCGGGAATCGTCTCTTCGCGCCCGAGTTGACGGGCCTGAGAGCGCCCTTTCGTCGTGACGGCCAGGACCAGCGAGTCCGATGCCGTCTGGAGCAGCGGGCGCGTAATGCTGGTGCGTGTCGCCGATCGAGACCCGAGCACGACATTCGCTCCTGGCAGGGCGCGCAGCACGACCTCGGCGCGAAACGGTTCGTCGCTCAGCGGCTCGATATCCACGTTGAACAGGTGGCGGCTGTAAATCTCCCGCCAGATCGCGAAACGGTCGCGTCCATCAAGGTCGTCGGTTGAAAGGCGCACCTGTCCGGCATGTGCAGCAGGCCTGTGCCTGCCCTGATGCGAGCCATTGCTCAATGCGGACACCGAGAGACCCTGCAGGGGGGCTGTGCCGCCTTCGTCGAGGGCCCTTCCTTTACGAAATAAATTCCTGCCATCAAGATGATCGCCCCCGAATCTGGCAATTGATGAAGTATATTATCGAATTTTATGCCAACCGATCGATCCGGTCATTCTAATGGCCATCTCGCAGCTTATTGCAACGCAATCCCGGATAAAGGCGCAGTGTCGCGCCCGGAAATCTGATCCATTCACGTCTGGGACAACTCATCGTCACGGCCAGTCCAAGACGCCCCCCTGATCGGGTGCGATAGCTTTCCGCATCATGATGATGAAGGCTGCCGGATGCGACTGAATTCGAAGACGATGGCGACCGCTCTCTTCACGCTGGGCTTCGGCCTTGGCTTGCCCGCCGAGCGAGGCGATGCAGCCGCGCCGGCGGGCGGAAAAGTTACTCAAGCCTCGCAATCGACGGCCCGGCAGCATCAGGCCGCCCAACTTGCCCAAGCGACGCAGGCCGCGACGCTTCCCGGGGGCGCCTCCTCCCTGAGCGAGACCCATCAGGACTGGCAGGTTTCATGTGTGCAGCAAGGCGCTGCCAAACGTTGCGCGCTGTCGCAGAGTCAGGCTCAGCAGAACGGCCAGCGTGTCCTGACGATCGAAATTGGTGCGCCAGCCGGCAATAAGGCCGGCGGCATCATCGTATTGCCGTTTGGCCTGGCTCTCGCCTCCGGCGCCGCACTTCAGATCGACGACAAGCCGGCGGGACAGCCGCTCCCATTCCGGACCTGCCTGCCGGTCGGCTGCGTCATACCAGTGAGCTTCGATGCGCCCACGCTCGCGCTGCTGCGCGTCGGAGGAGCGCTTAAGATCAAGGCTATGACCGATGGYGGCCAGGATGCGCCGTTCTCCATCTCTCTCAAGGGGTTCGCTGCCGCCCTCGATCGGGTCGCAGCACTCGCCAAGTTGTAGGAGTGACTGGCCGCGAAATTGAGCGGGCTGGCTCCTGTCGCTTCCGCTGTCCCCGTAAGGCGCCATTATCTGCCTCGTCGATCGCGACGGCGCGGTTGTGCACGAGGTCAAAGCCGTCTCGTCCGCGGTGGCGATAGCGGCGGCCCTGGCGCAAGCGCCGCCCTGCGCGCGGGTGGTGTTCGAGACGGGCCGCATGGCGCCGATGCTCTACCATGGCTTGGCCGAGTTTGGCGTTCCGGTCGTCTGCATCGAGAGCCGGCAGGCCTATCAGGCGCTCAAGACGCTGGCGACGCACAAGACCGACCGCAACGATGCGCGCGGGCTGGCGCAGTTGGCGAGGACCGGTTTCTACAAGGCCGTGCATGTGAAGTCGCTACCGGCCCATGCCATCCGCGCGCTGATCGTCGCCCGCAAGAAACTCGTCGGGCAACGCGTCACATTGGAGAACCAGATACGGGGCCTGGCCGTGGTGTTCAGCATCCGCCTGCCGCGTGGGCTCAGCCCAGCCATCGTCGACGAAGTCGTGCGGATGAGCGACGGAATCACAGGCCTGGCCGGCGCCATGCGCGGCCTCGTCGCGGCCCGGAACGCGGTTCTTGGCGCGGTCGCCGCCATCGACGCGGACATAAGGCGGCTCGTCCGCGCCTCCGAGGCCTGCCGCCGGCTGATGACTATTCCAGGTGTTGGCCAGCTCACCGCGCTCGCCTTCACGGCGGCCGTCGACGACCCTGCACGCTTCCGGCGCTCGCGCGACCACGGTGCCTATCTCGGCCTTGTGCCGCGTCGCTACCAGTCCGGCGAGATCGACTATGTCGGCAGCATCTCCAAGGTTGGCGACCGGCGCATGCGGAGCCTGCTCTACGAGGCGGCCAACGTCATGCTCACCCGCTACAAGGGCGCGCTGAAGTTGAAGGACTGGGCGCTCGCCATCGCCAGGCGCTCGACCATGCGCAAGGCGCGGATTGCGCTCGCCCGCCGTCTCGCGATCATCATGTATGCCATGCTTCGGCATGGCACCGAGTTCCGGCCCGCCTGACAACCAGAGCCAGTCCAGAGTCAGACGAGACAGGAGGCCGCAATGAGCTCCCGAGCGGGAGCGACGCCCGAGGGAGGGAGCAGATGATGGCGCCGATTGTGTAGCATGCCGCCGACCAGTTCGGCCGACTGCGGCTTCAACCAAGCCACCCTGCACCCAGCTGACCCCATCAAGCAAGGCCGTTCTCGAACAGGAACTCGACCCCACGCGTTTCGAGGGCGGCCTGGATGTCCCGTAGGGTCCTATCATGCGGGACAGTCGTTTCAGTTTCGATCCTTGCGATCGTCCGCTTCGCCACGCCTGTGACTTCGGCAAGCTGGTCTTGCGAGAGGTTCAGCCAAGCTCGCGCTGCCCGAATTTGCGAGCTGTTAAGCATAATATGACCCCATAGATGACATATGTCTCCAAAAATGCCAGACAGTGAGTGTGGACACACCGTCCATGACCAGGAGCATATGTCATGGCCAAGGCCACCACCACCAACACGATCACAGGCGCGGCTGTGGCGCCTTCCACTGCAAAGCTGCGCCGCCGCGGCCCTCTCTCGGGCGAACTGACGGCCAGGATCGACAACGCCATCGCCGGAGCGCTGGCGACCGACTTCGCAGTCGATCCACTGCTGGGTCCGGAGATGAGCAGGCTGGGTTCCTTCGTGTCGTCCGTGGTCAAGCGGGATGGCACCATCATCGAAGCCGGCATCTGCGCGGCCTTGCGTCGCCACAGCCATCTGACAGTGATGACGCAGGTCAGGATGCCGATCACCGTGTCTGCCGAAGCGTTCGTGCGGTCCAATTCCGAGCTCGAACTGGGCAAGTTCGCAATGCCGATCGAGGGAGCGACGACGCGGATCGCCCATTACGACATGCTCGTTATCGATAAGGTGCGCGACGTGGCGATGCTGCTGGAAATCAAGCGGGGCGGTGGCAAGACCGAAGCCAAGAAGATCCGCGCCATCGAGCGGGATCTGGCCTGCGGGCGGCTGCAACTGAAGGCATACCTGAACACCCTGGGCATTCGCGTGAAGCGCTTCGAGAGCTGGGTCATCGATTATCATGGCAGGTCCGGTTTCCCGTCGAGCCTGACCGTGACGCGCGACGGGCTCGATGAGCTGTTCGGCGTGTCGGTAGCCGCCACGACCGAAGCGGCCGCCCGCGCGATGCGGCAGGGCATGCTGGCCGAGTTGCCGCCCTTGCTGGAGCGGGTCCGCGAGCAGCTCGCCGTCGGGGCCGCCGGGCCCGCGCTGAACGAGAACCTCCCGTTGCGGCACGCCGGCTATTGAGCTGATGGCTCCGCGTTCAGCGGAGCTCACACCAGTCTGAACCAACCCAGCTTCGGCTCGGTCTCCCCTTCCTTTCGATCCATCCCTTCCTCGCCGGCGACCCCTGTCCGGTGACCAGCGGAGCCTTGTCTCATGTCCGCCATTCTTGCATTTCGCGGGTCGCCAAAGGCTGCTTCGCCGGCCGGCCTGCACTCCACGTCCTCCGACCCGGCGCTCTCCTGCGCGATCCCGACCCACCAGCTCTGGCGCAGCTTGCCGGCGAGCGCCTTCGGCGAGCGCGAGCGCACCGCGGTGCAGGAACTGCTCGCCGCGGCCCGGCCCTTCGGTGTCGCGCATTGGCGTGAGGCGYGCGCCGGCGACGCCGCCGCCGCCGTCGCCATGGCGCTGAAGCTCGCGGGCGTCGATGTGCTCGACACCGTTCGGCACGATCTCGTCATGAGCATGCTGCTGTCGCATGCGCTGGCCGGCTCGGCCGCAGCCAGGACGATCCTGGCCTTCACACTCGAACGCCGGCGCTATCTCGGCGAGGACGTCGATGCGCTCGTGCGCTCCTGGCGCGGCCCGTCGCGGGCCGAGATCCGCCGCGCCTCGCTGCAGGCCCTGGTGGAGGCGCTGTCATGAGCGGCACCGATCAGGACGGCGACGACGAATTCCTCTCCGGTCTGGATGGAGAGGTGGGCGAGGCTTACGGTGTGCCGCCCGTGGAGCTGAGTGACGCCGCGCGCTACGCCACTATGGCGCCGCGCGACATCCTCATCGAGATGTCCTGGCGTGCGATGCAGCCTCCGCGAAACCTGCGCGGAATGCCTGGCGGGGTGACGCTCGCCATGATCGTTCAGGTCCCGACCGAGGCCTGGGTGCACCCCATCGGGGATTTCATGCGCGACAACGATCCCAGGATCGTTCTGATCGAGGGGAGAGCCAGACCCAAGGAGAAGGTGACCTCCGACACCACCATCGTCGATGGGCTCGACCGGGGTCTGACCGTCGCCGGCATCGCCGTCGATCCCGAGACCCAGCTGCCGGCGCTCCTGCGTGGCGCGGCCGATGTCGTCATGACGATCCCGGCGCCGACGCCAGCACTGATGCGCCGTGTCATCCGCGCCTTCACCGGCCGCCGGTGCCCGGCGTTCGACGTAATGGATATCGCGGGCCTCGATCTGTCCGACCTCGTCGCTGCGCTGCGGCCCCAGTCATCGCCGGCATCGTGCGTGAAGCGGCTGAAGCGGGCAAGCGCGGCCAAGAGCATCGCGGTCACAGACGACACGCCACTCCTGGCCGATTTGGCCGGTTATGGCGAGGCCAAGGCCTGGTGTCTCGATATGCTGGCTGACATTGCGGCTGTGCGGGACGCAGCACTGTCCGCCGGCGAGCTGGAAAGCGCGGTGTTCCACGGTCCCCCTGGCACCGGCAAGACGCTGCTGGCTCGTAGCCTCGCCAGGACGACGCGGTTGCCTCTGGTCCAGACCAGTGTAGGAGCCTGGTTTCAGCAGAAGTCCGGCCATCTCGGCGACGTCATCCAACTGATTGATGAAGCGTTCACCCGCGCGAAGAACAGCGCACCGTCGATCCTCTTCCTCGACGAACTCGATGCGATCCCGGACCGCAGGTCGATGGATTCACGTGCGCGGGAATGGTGGACCAGCGTCGTCACGAGCCTGCTCCTGCAGATCGATGCGGCCCGAGCCAGTAAGCGCGGAGTGATCCTGCTCGCGGCGACGAATCATCTCGAACACATCGATCCGGCCCTGCTGCGCCCGGGCAGATTCGACCAGCAGTTTCGGATCGATCCGCCCGATACCGCTGGTCTCGCCGGCATCATGCGAAGCCATCTCGGTGCCGATTGCCCGGACGCCGACCTCATGAGCCTGGCGAGGCTGATGCCGGGCGCGACAGGTGCCGATGTCACCGGCATCGTCAGGACCGCCCGTCGTCGTGCCAGGACCGAGGGACGGTCGTTGATGCCGGATGACCTGAGAGCAGCTATCCTGCCTGTCGACGTTCGGACGCCGGACGATATCCGGCATGTCGCGCTCCATGAGGCCGGCCATGCGGTCGTCGCGAAGGCGCTGGGGTTCGAGGTGCCAACGGTCTCGATCAAGGGAACCGCCAATGCCGGCGGCTGGACCGATATCGCGATCTCGCCCATTCCGACTCGAGACGATATCGAGCGCAGGGTGATGGTCCTGCTCGCCGGTCGAGCTGCCAATGTTGCCTTCGGAGCCAAGCCGGATTCGGGCGCTGTCTCGGATCTGATCGAAGCGACCCGACTGCTCGGCACGGCGAGGGTGACGTTCGGACTGGGGGAGACGCTGGTCGTCAGGGCCCAGCCCGATGAGGTGCTTGGTCTGGTCGCACGAGATCGAATTCTCGCGGACGCCGTCGAGGCCGATCTGCGGCGCCTGATGACGCGCACCGAGGTGCTGGTCAGCGGCAACCGCGAGGCAATCTCGCGCTTGGCCGATCTCCTCATCGAGCGGCTGGTCCTCGATGCAGGAGAGATCCCTGCGCTGGCCGCTCCGCATTCTGCGGACCGCTCGAACCAGGGTCGGCTTCGGCATTTGCCGGGTCCGGCATCCGTTCAGGACGACCGCATCGGCCTCCAGCGTGGCGACTGAGGCTTGGGAATTCACGAGCTGCAGAAAGGGCTTGTGCAAATCGAGGATCCGATCAAGCCTGTGTGTGCACGTCGAATTCGCTCGCCTGCGAGCGGCATTCCGGCGTGCCGCCTGGGGAAGGTGAGGAAAACGATCCGGCATCGGCCGGCGGTCGTCCCCGGGTCGTAGACCGTCGGCCGATGCCGGACGTCACGGCCCGCTGTGAAGGTCAAAACCCCAGGCCCCGCCGCGGGCAGCGTGCCTGGCACGCAAACGCGGCAGTTGGAAAATGGCGCGGTAGCCGGCGCCCGACAGAGACGGATCCGCCTTCACGCCGAGCAAGCCGGCGAACGATGGCGCGTGTCCCTGAAGCTTGATGCCGGTCTGCCCATCTCGGAAGACGAGGTCAGACTCCTCGTCCTCTGGGTCAGCGATTGTCTTGCCGAGCCGGGATCGCCGGCGACGGGTCGAAGGCGCGCGGTGGCTGCGCCGAACGAACAGGATACGAAGGACGATGACGAACAAAGCCCTCCACCGCCAGCCTGACCTCGCCGGGGCGGCATTGCCGAAGGCAGTCGGCTATATGCGCGTCAGCACCGGGCGCCAGGCAGAGCAGGGCATGAGCCTTGCCGAGCAGGAGCGCCAGATCACGGACTGCGCCGAACGCAGCGCCTATCAGCTCGTTGAACGATTCTGCGATCGCGGCCTGACGGGCCGCACCGAAACGCGCGAACAGTTTCAGGCGATGATGCGATATGTCCGCGAGCCGAAGAACGGCGTGAAGGCGGTCATCGTCTATCATTCGTCCCGGCTGTTCCGAAACACCCAGCTTCTGCTTCAGTATCGCTCCGAACTTGAAAGCCTCGGCATCCGCCTGATCTCGGCAACCCAGGCTCTGCCCGACGATCACAATGGCAAGCTGTTCTTGACGATGCTCGCGGCGCTCGATGCGCATGCCTCGGATCAGAACGCGGCCCAGGTTCGCGACGTGATGATTGCCAACGCCGAGGCGGGCTATTGGAACGGAGCCAAGCCACCCTTCGGATTCGAGACTGCCGTCGGTCTCGTCCTGCGCAACAAGGAGAAGAAGGTCCTCGTCGAGAGCAAGATCGAGGCGCCGGTCGTTCGGCTGATCTACCGGCTGTATCTCGAAGGCGACGGCTCGGGGCCGATGGGGATCAAGAAGATCGTCGCCTACCTCAACGGCCGCGGATACAGCTATCGCGGCAAACCGTTCTACACGAGCGCGGTCGAAAAGATCCTGAAGGGCGAGGTCTATAGAGGTACCTTCTGGTACAATTGCATCGACAGTCGCACTCGCAAGCCGCGTCCGGAAGACGAGCGCATCAAGGTTACGGTCCCTGTCATCATCCCGGAGGAGATCTGGCTCGCGACGCAGCGCGCGCTGCGCAACAACCGCCCGAACGTTCGAGCGCCGAGGCTGACCTCCGGCCCTACGCTGCTGTCCGGTATCGCCATCTGCGAGCGCTGCGGCGGCGGAATGCAACTCAGGACCGGTAAGAGCGGCACCTATCGCTACCTGACCTGTGCCAACAAGGCGAACAAGGGGGCCCTGTCCTGCGAAGGCCAGTCCGTGCGCATGGATTCGGTTGACGAGGTCGTGCTTGCGGCGGTGGAAAACGACGTGTTCGCGCCGCCGCGACTGAAGGCTTTGATGAGCCAGGTTATTGCTGCTTCCAACAACGGCCTGGACATCTTGGAAAAGGATATCGCGCGGGTGCAAGCCTCGCTCAACAACGACAAGGCCGGGCTCAAGCGCCTCTATGCTGCCATCGAGAAGGGTATCGTCGATATTGACGATCCTCAGTTCGCGCAACAGATCGCCGATGCCAAGCTGCGGGTTGCCGATGGCGAACTGCGGATCCGTGAGATGCATGGTGCCCAGCTTTGACCGGAAATGGCGCGCCCGAAAGGATTCGAACCTCTGACCCTCAGATTCGTAGTCTGATGCTCTATCCAGCTGAGCTACGGGCGCGTCTTCAGTGCGTCAAGACGCTTGCGCGTCTGGCCTGATGCGGCGGATGTAGCCGCTCGCTTTCGTCTTGGCAACCCAGAAAATGACGGTGCCTCGCAAAGGGGCTCGGCTGTGGACAGCGCTGGGCGTCACCTGGCTGGACAAGCGGGCCGAGACGCCGAGGCGGCGTCCTACAATGCCGCRGCGAGCCGAGCCCGGTGACCGGAAAGCAGATCGCCGGATCGGGTTCGATACCGCCGAACGGTCAGCCGACAGGCGAGCCGATGGCGAGTTTCGGGCGCGGTTCGCGCTTGGGCCGGGCAGGGGGGCGGCCCTTCGGGAGCTTCTCCGCGATCCCGTACAGCCGCTCGCGGCGCTCGAGTTCGCCCCAGATCTCGTTCGGCTCGATGCCCATGGCCGCCCAGAGGGCGACGAGATTGTAGATCAGATCGGCGCTTTCCAGAATCGTCTCGCGACGCTGGCCCTGAAGTGCGGCGATGCCGGTCTCGACCGCCTCCTCCGCCACCTTCTTCGCCATCTTGGCCATGCCGCCGGCGAAGAGCTTGGCCGTGCGCGAGCGGCTGGGGTCGCCTCCGCGGGTCCGCCCGATGGCAGCGTGAAGTCTCTGGACCGAATCACTCATCATCCGACCCTCAAGCGGCCAAATGTGAGTTTGATGACAGTGGCGGGGGAGGGCTTGCCGCAAAGGGATTGCGGGTATATACCCCTGAAATGTCTTCCCGCTGCTATTGCACCGTCCTGAGAACCGTGACCCGTCGGGTGGCCGGGATCTATGATCGCGCGCTCGCGCCGCTCGGCATCAATATCGCCCAGTACAGCCTGATGCGGAACATCGAGCGGAACGCCCCGCTGACATTGACGCAGCTCGCCCGCCTGACCGAGCTCGACCGTTCGACCATCGGGCGCAATGTCCGCGTGCTGCAGCGCATGGGGCTGGTGGAGCTCGGCCGTGGCAATGACCAGCGCGAGGCCATGGTCGAGCTGAGCGAACGCGGCCAAGCGCTCCTGAACGAGGCCGGGCCGCTCTGGGACGGCATTCAGAGCCAGATGGAGCAGGAGCTCGGCCCCACCACCTTGGCGCTGCTGGAAGCCGTCGCGGCGAACTGACGAAGCCTTTGTTTCGGACATAATGCGGGCATATGCCCTTAATGGAGATCACGATGGATCAGATCGTTCATCCGCCGTCCGGCCTTGCCGGCGCGCTGGGGCGCCGAGGCATTCACTATGGCTGGGTGGTCGCCGCCGTGACCTTCCTGACCATGCTGGTCACGGCCGGCGCGGTCGGCGCGCCGGGCGTTCTGATCGGTCCGCTGGAGCGGGAATTCGGCTGGGCGACGGCGGATATCTCCTCGGCGCTGGCGGTGCGGCTCGTGCTGTTTGGCCTGATGGGCCCCTTCGCGGCGGCCTTCATGAACCGGTTCGGGGTCCGGCGGGTCGCGAGCACCGCGCTCGTGCTGATCGCCAGCGGCATTCTCGGCTCCTTCGCGATGACCAAGATCTGGCATCTCGTGCTGCTCTGGGGCGTCGTCGTYGGGCTGGGCACGGGGCTGACCGCGATGGTGCTGGGCGCGACCGTGGCGACGCGCTGGTTCCAGCACAGGCGGGGGCTGGTGATCGGCCTGCTGACGGCGAGCACCGCGACCGGGCAGCTCGTCTTCCTGCCGCTGCTGGCCGGGCTGGCGGACAGTGTCGGCTGGCGCGGCGCGCTCGTCTTCGTGCTCGGGATGCTGCTGTTCGCGGCTTTGATGGTGCTGCTGCTGATGCGGGACCGGCCGTCCGATCTCGGCCTCGCGCCTTATGGTGGCGACCGGATCGTGCCGGCGCCGGCGCAGCCCGCCGGTTTCGGGGCGATGCTGATGTCGCCGTTGCTGGCGCTGCGCGAGGCGGCCGGGACGGGCGCCTTCTGGCTGCTCTTCGGCACCTTCTTCGTCTGCGGGGCGAGCACCAACGGCCTCGTCCAGACGCATTTCGTCTCGCTCTGCGGCGATTTCGGCATGGCGGCGGTGACGGCGGCGAGCGTGCTGGCGATGATCGGCGTCTTCGACTTCATCGGCACGGTCGGCTCGGGCTGGCTGTCCGACCGCTATGACAGCCGCTGGCTGCTGTTCTGGTATTATGGCCTGCGCGGGCTGTCGCTGCTCTACCTGCCCTTCACCGATTTCTCGTTCTACGGCTTGTCGCTCTTTGCCGTGTTCTACGGGCTCGACTGGGTCGCGACCGTGCCGCCGACGGTGAAGATCACCGCCGACCGCTTCGGCGAGCGGGCCAATCTGGTCTTCGGCTGGATCTTCGCGGGCCACCAGCTCGGCGCCGCCTTCGCGGCCTATGGGGCGGGCTTCAGCCGCACGGCCTATGACAGCTACCTGCCGGCCTTCTTCATCGCCGGGGCGCTGTGCCTGATCGCCGCCGGCATGGCGGTCTGCCTCAAGGGCGGCAGCCTGCCGCTGCGGGGCCGGCAGGCCGCCGCAGCCTAGGAAATGCGGGTGACCGAGCCTTGCGTCGCAGGCTCGGTCCTTCACTCAGCGGGTGGCGCGGCGCGTGGCGCGCGCGACGGACGGCCCGGTGACGGCTCCGGCGGCACCGCCGACGACAGCGCCGACCGGCCCGGCCACGACGGCGCCCGTGCCGGCGCCGACAGCGGCGCCGCCGATGCGCTGCTCCACGGTGTTGCCGCAGGCGGCGAGCATGAGGGCGGCGGTGAGGGCGGAAGCGAGAAGGGGCAGGCGCATGGGCCGGGTCTCCGGTGAAGGCGAGGATGGGAACGCTGTCTTGTCGCCAAGGTTCCCGAGGATGGAAAGCGGATTTCCTGGCGGAGCGGTGGCGATCGCACTTGCGATCCACGGAAAAATCCGTATACAGCCGACATCGCAACAGTCGCACCGTTGTCATGGGCGATGAGGGCCGCGAGGCTCGCTTCGCAGACTGTCAGTTTTTTGACCGGCGCGCTCGCGAGGGCGGGCCGATGGAGTTGGTACAATGAAGATCCGCAATTCGCTGAAGTCGCTGCGTGCGCGCCATCGCGACAACCAGCTGGTGCGCCGCAAGGGCCGCGTCTACATCATCAACAAGGTCCAGAAGCGCTTCAAGGCGCGTCAGGGCTGAGCTTCCACGCGGCCTGCAAGGCCGCGCGGCAGAGCCAGGACTTTGCGAAGCGGGACGCCGATGGCGTGCCGCTTTTTTGCGTTGCCTCGCACAGGCGCCGTCCCGTCTCGCCGGTGCGTGATTTGACGTCCCGGACAGGGCGACTAAATTCTCCCTCATGAGTGCATCTCGCATCGGCACCGCCCTTCTGGCGCTGGCCCTGACATCGGCCGGTGCCATGGCGCAGGCCGTTCCGCCGCAGCGGCCGGGCTCGGTCGCGCCGTCGGACAAGATGGAAAACCCGGCCGCGCCGGAGGCTCCCACGCCGCGCACGCCGGCGGCGACGCTCGACCGGCTGTTCCAGCGCCTGCATGACGCGAAAACGCCGGACGAGGCGCAGGGCGTCGCCAACCTGATCCAGCGACGCTGGGCGCGCTCGGGCTCCGACACGGCGGACCTGCTGATGACGCGGGCGCAGGAGGCGCTCAAGGCCAAGCAGACGGATCTGGCGATCGAATTGCTCGACCGGGTCATCAGCCTGCAGCCGGACTGGGCCGAGGCCTGGAACCAGCGCGCCAACGCGCTCTACATCGCCGGCGACCCGATCCGCTCGCTGTTCGACATCGGCGAGACGCTGAAGCGCGAGCCGCGCCATTACGGCGCGATGATGGGGCTCGGCCTCATCCTGCGCCAGCAGGGCGACGACAAGGCGGCCATGGTCGCCTTCCGCCGGGCGCTGGATGTCTATCCGGAATTCGAGACGGTGAAGAAGGCCGTCGAGTCGCTCAAATTCGAGGTCGACGGGCGCGATACCTGAGCGCCCGGAAACCTCCCGTCATGCTCGGGCTTGACCCGAGCATCTCTCGCCGAAGTGGATTTCAGCGCTTTGTCGTCCCGAGATTCTCGGGTCTGCGCTTCGCTTCGCCCGAGAATGACGCTGAGCGATGGTCGGCTCACGCCTTCGCGACATGCTCCTGCGCGACGAAGGCGATGCGGACCATGTTGGTCGCGCCCGGCGTGCCGAAGGGAACGCCGGCGACGACGATCACCCGGTCGCCGATCTTGGCGTAATGCTCGCGCACCGCGAATTTGCAGGCGCGGAAGGCCATGTCGTCGGCGTCGCTGGCGTCCTTGGTGACGATGGCGTGGACGCCCCAGACCAAGGTGAGCCGGCGCGCCGTGGCGCGGTTCGGCGTCAGGGCGATCACGGTCGAATTCGGGCGTTCGCGCGCAATGCGGAAGGCGGTGGAGCCGGACGAAGTCCAGGCGCAGATCGCCTTGAGGTTCAGCGTCTCGGCGATCTCGTGGGCAGCCTTGGCGATGGCGTCGGCGCCGGTGGCCTCCGGCTCGTTGCGCTGCGAATCGAGGATCGAGCGGTAGACAGCGTCGTTTTCGACCTCCTCGGCGATGCGGTTCATCATCGTCACCGCCTCGACCGGATACTGGCCAGCGGCGCTCTCGGCCGAGAGCATCACCGCGTCGGCGCCCTCGAAGACGGCGGTCGCGACGTCTGAGACCTCGGCGCGGGTCGGCACCGGGCTCGTGATCATGCTTTCGAGCATCTGGGTCGCGACCACGACCGGCTTGCCCTTGAGCCGGGCCATGCGGGTCAGCCGCTTCTGCGTGCCCGGCACCTTCTCCAGCGGCATCTCGACGCCGAGATCGCCGCGCGCGACCATGATGGCGTCGGAGGCGTCGATGATCTCCTCCATCCGCGCGACGGCCTGCGGCTTCTCGATCTTGGCGAGCGCCAGCGCCCGGCCGCGCACGATCTTGCGCAGCTCCGCCATGTCCTCCGGCCGCTGCACGAAGGAGAGCGCGATCCAGTCGACACGCTGGGTGTGGCTCATATTGATGCGGAAGACGTCGACGCCGGCCTCGAACAGCTTGGCGCACATCTCCTCGGTCGCGGAGGCGGGGCCCAGCGTGGCAATGATCTTGATCCGGCGTTCGCGCTTCATCGTCTTCCCCCGCGGCCGGCTCCAAGCCCGCCGCCATCTCTGTCGTTTCGTGCGGCCTGGTCCCGTTCGGCCCGGCCTCAGGGCCGGGGTGGGGCCCCGCCGGTGGTGTCGGTGAGCTGGATGGTCCAGCTCTTCTGCTCGCCCGTATCGACCTCGAAGAAACCGGCGCGATCATAGCCGCGCGCCAGGCAGTCCTCGATGCCGCGAATCGTGAATTCCTTGTTGCGCACGCACATGACGGATTTGCCCGTCCATTCGCCGCCCTTGTCGTAATCGACGGCGTGCACATAGTAATAACGCGCGGCCAGCGTGCCACGCAGCAGCGTCTCGCAGCCGCGCGGGCTGATGTTCCACCAGCCCTCGGTCGTCCAGCCCTGCGCGTCGCGATAGCCGATGGCGACGCCGATGCGGCTCGTGGTGGTGTTGCACATGCGCAGATCGGCCTTGGCCGGCAGCGCGCCCAGGAGCAGGAAGGCGGCGCCGACGGCCCATGCAAAGGCGGCCGTTCGAGGATGTCCGGGCATTCTCACGGTTCGATCAGGATCACGCGGCAGTCATTGACGTTCGTCAGGGTCGGTCCCGGCTGCAGCAAATCGCCGAGCGCTTCGAAGAAGCCGGTCGAATCGTTGTCGGCGAGGGATCGGGCAGGATCAAGGCCGATCGCGGCCGCGCGCGTCAATGCCTGGGGATCGATGACGGCGCCGGCCGGGTCGGTCGCCTCGCCGCCGCCGCCATCGGTGCCATCCGTATCGCCGGCGAGCGCGACGATGCCCGCCTCTCCGCCAAGCGCGATGGCGAGCGCCAGCGCATATTCCTGGCTCGGGCCGCCGCGGCCGGAGCCACGCAAGGTCACGGTCAATTCGCCGCCGGAGAGGATCGCGGCGCGCCGGCCCTCGGCCTTCAGGCGCCTGGCCATATCGGCATGGGCGGCGGCGACCTCGCGGGCCTCGCCCTCCAGATCCGCGCCGAGATCGATCACCTCATAGCCGGCCGCCTCGGCGGCGGCGCGGGCAGCGGCGAGCGCATCGGCCGGGCGGGCGATGATGCGGAACGCGCTGTTGGCGAAGGCGGGGTGGCCGGGCTTCGGCGTCTCATTGGCGTCGTCGTCGATGAGGGCGCGGGCGGCCGGCGGCAGATCGAGCCCGTAGCGGGCGACGATGGCGCGGGCGTCCGCCATGGTGCTCGGATCGGGCACGGTGGGGCCCGAGGCGATGGCGGCAGGGTCGTCGCCGGGCACGTCGGAGATCGCGAGGGTCAGGAGCCGGGCCGGTGCGGCAGCGAGCGCGAGCCGGCCGCCCTTGATGCGCGAGAGCCGCTTGCGGACGATGTTCATCTCGCCGATCGGCGCGCCGGAGCGCAGCAGCGCCTTGGTCACGGCCCGCTTCTCGGCGAGCGTCAGCTGGCCGGCGGGCGCGACCCAATTGGCCGAGCCGCCGCCGGAAAGCAGGACGAGCACGAGGTCGTCGGCTGTCGCGGAGGCTGCGAGTTCGAGCGCGCGGCCGGCGCTGGCGACGCTGCCTTCGTCCGGCACCGGATGGCCGGCGGCCACCATCGGGATCAGCCGGGTCGGCGCGGTATAGCCGTGGCGGGCGACAGCGTGGCCGGTGAGACGCTCGGGCGGCAGGCCGGCCTCGAGGTAATGCGCCTCCGCCAGCGCCGTCATGCTGCCGGCGGCCTTGCCGGCGGCGAGCAGGATCAGGCGGCCCCGTTCCGGGGCGGGCGGCAGATGCTGCGGCAGGCAGCCCGAAGGATGCGCGCGCGCCACGGCGGCATCGTAGATCGTCCGCGCGGTCAGGCGCAGTTCGCTGATGTCGATCGATGATGGCCGCACGCCGCGCCTCGCCCCCGCGCCGCCCGTCGAGGGCGGTTGTTTATGGCCGAGTCTTAGGCCGGGCGCGCGCGCGCGTCATCTGCCTTTTGATGATGTAATCATACTTTTCAAGCGGCCGCGGCATCGGATCTGTTGAAGGACGCGCCGCTGCGAAGCGTTGCGGCTTGACGCCCGGACCCGTTCCGGGCGAACGCTGCCGGCCGAATTTTACGATCCCGGAAGGATATGACATGGACGATCCGGTTCAGGGCGATCAGCTCAAGAGCATCGTCGAGCGCATCGAGCGGCTCGAGGAAGAGAAGAAGACGATCGCCGACGACATCAAGGAGGTCTATGCCGAGGCCAAGGGCAACGGCTACGACGTCAAGGTGCTGCGCAAGGTCGTCGCGCTGCGCAAGCGCGACCTCGAGGAGCGCAAGGAGGAAGAGGCGATCCTCGACCTCTATCTCCAGGCGGTCGGCGAGACGGTCTGAGCCTCGACAGAGAATGCTGAAACGCCGCTCGAGAGATCCCGAGCGGCGTTTGCTTTTCAAGCGGTTCGTTCAGACGACGAAACGCAGCCCGGTCCGTCCGGCGCTGCCCGGTCGCGAGCCTCGTTCAACGGTGGGTGCGGAACCGCAGCTCGTCGTCGATGAAGGTCTTCTCCGCAAAGCCGGCCTCATTGGAGCCGAAGGGCATCTGGGCCTTGAGTTCCCAGGAGGCCGGGATGTTCCATGTCTTGGCCACGTCGGCATCGACGAGCGGATGATAGTGCTGAAGGCTCGCGCCGATACCGGCGTCGGCAAGCGCCGTCCACACCGCCAACTGCGCCATGCCGGTCGAATGTTCGGACCAGATCGGGAAGTTGTGCGCGTAGAGCGGGAAATTGGCCTGGAGAGCCTTGACCGGCTCCTGATCCTCGTAGAACAGCACCGTCCCGGCGCCGCTGGCGAAGCTGTCGAGCTTCTTGCTCGTCGCCTGGAAATCAGCCGCCGGCACGACCGCACGAAGCGCCTCGCTGGCGATGTTCCAGAACTTGTCGCTTTCCTTGCCGAAAAGGACGACGGCGCGCGAGCTCTGCGAGTTGAAGCTGGAGGGGGACAGGCGGATCGCGTCCCTGATCAGGGCATCGACCTGCGTTTCGGAGATCGGCAGGTTCTTGCCGAGGGCATATTGCGTACGGCGCTTCTTAAGCTTGTCGAGCATGGCTTCCTCGTAGGTGAACGCGGATCACGCTGGCAGGCCGATGAGCCGGAATGGCTTTTCTCGGAACGCACCCTGGGGCGCCCTTCTGCGAAAGCGGGACCTGATGTTCGGTGGTGGAGAGGTAGCGGTTCACTTGCTGCACCGGAACACCCATAATAGGCACCAGACTGTTGCATCCGGAGGAACGCCCCATGGCGGAGCTCGACGATATCCGCAGCTTCATCGCCGTCGCCGAGACGGGCGGGTTCGGGCGCGCGGCCCAGATTCTCGGCCTGTCGAAATCCATCGTCAGCCGCCGCGTCAGCAAGCTGGAGGAGGAGCTCGGCACGCGCCTGCTCAGCCGCACGACGCGGGGAGTGAGCCCGACCGAGGCCGGCAACGAGTTCAAGGCCCGCAGCGAGCGCATCCTGGCGGAGCTGGAGGAGGCGCGCGAGGCGGTGGCGCAGCAGGCGGGCGGCGTCGCCGGCCGGTTGCGGCTCGCCATGCCCTTGACCTTCGGCAATCGCCATGTCGCGCCATTGCTGCGGGAGCTTGCGCTGAAATATCCCCGGCTCGAGATCGACGTGCATGCCAGCGATCAATATGTCGACCTGATCGGCGAGCGGTTCGATGCGGCGATCCGGGTCGGGACGCTGAAGGATTCGAGCCTGATCGCCCGGCGCATCGCGCCGGTTCACACTTCCGTTCTCGGCAGCCCCTCCTATTTCGCGCGCAAGGGCCGTCCCGCGACGCCGCACGATCTCGCCGAGCATGATTGCCTGCTCTACACCGGGACCGCCGAGCAGGAATGGACGTTCCGGATGGGCAAGCGCTGGGTTTCCGTCCGGCCGCCCGGCCGGTTGCGCTCGGATAGCGGCGAGACCTTGCTGGAATGGGCCGTGGCCGGGCTCGGCCTCGTCGTGCTGCCGAACTTCATCGCGTCGGACGCGATCCACTCGGGCGCGCTCAAGCACGCGTTGCTGGATTATCCGATGCCGACGCGCGGGCTCTATGTCGTGCGCCCGCCCGGCGCCTTCGTGCCGGGCAAGGTGCGCGTGCTGATCGACCTGCTCGTCGAGCGCTTCGGCGGCACGCCCTATTGGGACCCCTGCCAGATGGCGATGCAGGAGCGAGGTGTCTCCCGGGAGGCTCCGTGGGAAAGCGGCGAAGCGGTCGCCAGGGTTGCCGCCGCGCCGGAGCATCAGCCGGCGTGATCCCCGGCATCACGCGATTTCGCGTGGCTTTCGGCGCGGCTTCCGGCAGGCTCGCCTTGTTCCATGGGAGATCGCCTGATGCTGCTGGTCGGTATGCTCGACAGTCCTTATGTGCGCCGCGCCGCCATTATCGGCACGCTGCTCGACGTCGCCTTCGAGCATCGCTCGGTGTCGGTGTTCCGGCACATGGATGCGTTCCGCGCGATCAACCCGCTGATCAAGGCGCCGAGCCTGGTCACCGAGGGCGGCGTCGTCATCAGCGAATCGCTGCTGATCATCCAGCATTTCGAGGATGTCGCCGGCCGCTCGCTCAGGCCGGTCGAGCCTGTCGCGCGCGAGCGGGATCTGTCGCTGACCGGGATCGGCATCGTCGCGGCCGACAAGGCCGTCGCGATCGAATATGAGCGCAAGCGGCCGGAGGCGCAGCGCTACGCGCCCTGGCAGGAGCGCATCGTCACGCAGCTCCACACCGCGCTCGATCTGCTCGACGCGGCCGCCCGCGACGGCGCGCTGACGGCAGGACCGGAGCTTCTGCCCAGCGACATCACCGCCGCCATCGCCTGGGGCTTCTGCCGCTTCGTGATCCCGGACTTCGCGCCGGAGGAGCGCTGGCTCCATCTCGCGAAGCAGGCCGCCGCCTGCGAGGCGCTGGACGTCTTCAAGGCCTGGCCAATCGACAGGGAGTGAGGGCGCGGCGTCACTCTCGGGCGACCGCAGGCGACCCGAGAGTCTCGGACCGAAGGAGGCTCCGGGACAAGCGCGTCAGGAGATGCTCGGATCAAGCCCGAGCATGACGGCGAAACGGCGCTCAGTTCTGTACGAAATTCGTCGGCAGCGGGCGCACGGCCGGGCCGGTGAAGGCGCCGGGCTTGGCATCGATCGGGTCGCCATGGCTGAAGCCGAGCGCCGCGGCAGGGCTTGGACCGGCGATCGGGGCGGCGGAGGGCGCCGCCGCGCG
>NZ_JBFRDQ010000230.1:0-6105 GCF_052113865.1 Allobosea sp. TAB14
GTCATGCAGCACGACCATGCGCTCCTTGGGCTTCAGCCAGATCACGGCGTCATCGACCGTCTCCGCATCGACGAGCTTGGCCTGCGCCACCGCGCGCTCGGGGTCGATCTCGCCGCGCCGACGCGGATGGCTGTCGGGCAGCATCAGCTCATGCGCATGCCGAAGCTCGGGATCGGCATGGATCGCTTTCAGCCCGTCGGCATCGTCGAAGCCGGCCTGGGCGAACTCGGTCTGCAATTCATTGGCGCGAAGGGCGACCGATGGCGGATCGCCTTCCTCCGGCGTCAGCAGGAGCCCGCGGCGCTTCAGCCAGAGTCCGATGCCGAGCTGGCCCGAGGCCCATGACAGCGGGATCGCCAGAACGAGACCGACGATCGTCGGCGACATCCAGGCAAAGAGTGCAGTCGCGATCATGAAGGCCGAGAGGCCCGTCACCACGCCGAGAACCGTGTGAGTGCGATGCCGGCGGATGATGTCGTTGAGCGGGATCGAGCCGTCGTCGCGACGCTGCGGATTCCAGCCGGTGTCGCGCCCGAGCAGGATCTGGAAGACCGAACCCGACTGGATCAGCATCATGATCGGCGCGAAGAAGGCCGAGAACAGCACCTCGATCAGCGAGGACAGGATCAGCCGGATGGCGCCGCCGCCGGCCCGGCGCAGCTTGTTGTTGAACAGCGTCAGCAGGAGGCCGAACAGCTTCGGCGCCAGCAGGATCGCCATGGTCAGCGCGAACAGCCGCAAGGCGCGCTCGGGGTCGAACCGCGGCCAGACCGGGAAGAGCGTGAATTCCTGCGTGAAGTACTCGGGCCGCGCGTAGTTGACCTGCAGCACGATCAGGATACCGACGACGAGCTGCATCAGCCAGAAGGGCGAGGCGAGATAGCCCATGATGCCGGTGGCGAAATGCTGCCGCGTCGGCAGGACGAAGCCCTTCGCGCCGATGATGCGCGAATGCTGGAGATTGCCCTGGCACCAGCGCCGGTCGCGCACGGAGATGTCGATCAGCGAGGGCGGGCTTTCCTCATAGGAGCCCGTCAGGTCCGGCAGCATGTAGACCGACCAGCCGGCGCGACGGATCAGCGCCGCCTCGACGAAATCGTGGCTGAGCACATGGCCGCCGAAGGGCGGCTTGCCCTTCAGGTCCGGCAGGCCGCAATGCTCGGCGAAGGCGCGCGTCCTGATGATGGCGTTGTGGCCCCAGTAATTGCCGTCGCGGCCCGACCACATGGCGAGCCCGGTGGCGATGACCGGGCCGTAGACCCGCGCCGCGAACTGCTGGAGCCGCGCGAAGAAGGTGTTGCGGTTGATGATCAGCGGCAGCGACTGGATGATACCGGCGTCGGGATCGTTTTCCATCGCGGCGGCGAGGCGCACGATGCAGCTGCCGGTCATCAGGCTGTCGGCATCGAGCACGATCATCTGCTCGTAATGCCCGCCCCAGCGCGTCACGAAATCGGCGATGTTGCCGGCCTTGCGGTGATGGTTCTTAGGCCGGTGGCGGTAATAGACCCGCGAATTCGGACCGAGCCGCTCGCGCAAAGCCAGGAAGGCGCGTTCCTCGGAGACCCAGATGTCGGGATTGGTCGTGTCGGAGACGATGAAATAATCGAAATGCTCGCCGAGCCCGGTCGCCTCGACGGATTCGCGGATCGCGGCGACCGCGGCGAAGGTCCGTGCCGAGGACTCGTTGTAGATCGGCATCACCACGACGGTGCGATGCTTCAGGCTTTCGGCCCGCTCGGCCCGTCCGACGCCGAACAGCACGCCGAAGAACCCGAGGAGCGCGCTGGTGAAGGCCAGCGCGATCCACGAGAAATTGATCGTGAACAGCAGGAGCAGGACGTACTGCAGCGAGGTCGTGCGGCTGACCGACACGACATGGTACATTTCCCAGGCGCCATAGGCCGTGAGCGCCAGCCCGCCGCCGAAGACGAAGAGGCGCTTCAGCCACGGCGTCTTCCAGTCGCGCGGAGCGGCCGGCTCGCGGCGGTCCGACGCCTTCCAGCTCCGGAAGGACTGCACGGGCATGACGAGGCGGCTCTCCGGCGGCGTCGCCGGCTCGCGCGAGACGAGTGCACGCATGTCGGTGCCCGCGGCGCTCGGGCGGGGCGCGGTTACCACGTCCATCGGTCCAACCAGGTTTCAGAGACGGCCTGACCGCCTGCTTGCAGGACGAGCCGCAGCTCGCAGAGATTGTCGTTGCCGGGGTCGACCTCGAAGCCGACGCGCATCTGCTTGCGTTCGGGATAAGGCCAAAGGCGGATGTTCTGGATCGAGCCCGGAGCGGTCGAGACCGCGGCGCGGATCGCGGCTACGGTTGCGGCATCGCCCAGCTTGCCCCCGGTGAACTCGAGCAGGAAGCGGCGGCGGCGGCCTTGCGAGCCCTTGCCCTGTCTCATCCGGGTTACGACGGCGAGGTCCGGGCGATCCGGCGGTTGCCAGCACCAGGCCTGCCGATAGCTCATCGAGACTTCGCTGCCCGCGGCCAATGGCTGCTTCGGCCGCCAGTACATGATGATGTTTCTGTTCGCCTCGGAATCGCTGGGAATCTCAATGAGCTGGATCGAACCCGCGCCCCAGTCGCCGAGCGGCTCCATCCAGACGCTGGGCCTCAGCTCGAAGCGCTGATCATCGTCCTGGAAGGCGGCCGCGTCGCGCTCGCGCTGCATCAGCCCGAAGCCCTTGGGATTCTGGTCGACGAAGGAGGAAACCTGGAGATTGGCCGGGTTGTTGAGCGGCCGGTAGATCCACTCGCCCGAGCCCGACTGCATCTGTACGCCCGAAACCTCGTAGATCGCCGGGCGGATGTCGTCGAAGGTTCGCCGGCTCTGCGGGCCGGAGAGGAAAATGCCGGTCGCGCAGCCGAAGCCGACATGGTCGAGCGCCTGACGCGCGAACAGCGTCATCTCGACATCCATGAAGGTGACGTCGCCGGGCCGCAGGGTCATCCGCACCGCGCCGCTGACGCTCTCCGAATCGAGCAGGCCGTGAATGACCAGCGCGGCGGTGGCGGGGTTCGGTCGTTCGATCCAGAAGGCGCGGAAGAAGGGGATTTCCTCGCCGCGCTGCTCGCCGGGCCGCAGGATCAGGGCGCGCGCCATCGCGCCGAAATTCTGCCCGCGGGCGAGGGCGCGGAAGAAGGTTGCGCCCTGGAAGCTCGCGACCTCGAAGGGGCGCTCCAGCCCCGCCGAGATTCGCATGCCGGAAAACTGCAGATCGGCATTGTCCGGGGGCGGGGCGACCCGCCCATAGTCGAACTTGCTCCGGTCGAAGGCGACCCGGYGCACCATGTCGTCCTCGACGGTGAAAAGGCTGACCGGGTTCGCGAAGACATAGCCGCGATGCAGGGGCTCGACGGTGAAGCCGCGATTCTCGCCGGCCCAGATCGCGGCAGCGGGCTGCATCCGGATGCCGGAATACTGGTCGAAGGGCAGCGTGGCGTAGCCCTCGGGCAGATCCGTCGCCGTGAGCGGTATTAGCGGTTTTTGCGCCAGCATGCGCGCGGCATCGACGACCAGCGAAGGGTCGAAGCGCTGCCCGTCGGCGAGGCTGGGAATGTTGAAGGCTGCGGCGCCTGTCTGAGTTTGGGCGGACGCGGAAGCAGCCAGCGACGCCAGCGCTACGCCGCCAGCGGCGGCTTCCAGAAATTGCCTGCGATTCAATGACTTCGCCATGTGGTCCAAACTACGCGGACGACGCCCTCGTCCTCCGCGCTTCTAGAGCATTTCCAAGGCCGGTGAAAAGCGGTGGCGAGCGGAAAAATCTCGCCGGCCATGCTTTTGACGGATGCGGTTGCCGGTCGGTCGGCGGGCTATGTGCCGTTGGTCATGAGAATGGCCCCTTTTTATCGTGCGATGACTTTGGCAAATGCTGCCTGGATCGGCTATCCACGCGGCCTGCAATGCCATCATGCGATGAAACGACCGCGGATATCGCGGCTCGCACAGACAGGAAACGAGAAACATGACCGAAATGCAGCCCACCCGGTCCTGTCTCGCCATTGTTCTGGCAGCCGGCGAGGGAACGCGCATGAAATCGCAGCGCCCGAAGGTGCTGCACGAGGTCGGCGGGCGATCCCTGCTCGGGCACGCCCTCTCGGCGGTCGCCGAAGCCGGCGCCGAGGCGGCCGTGGTCGTGATCGGGCCGGACCGGTCGGAGGTCGGCCGCGAAGCCCAGCATTGGTTCCCGACGGCCGAGCTCGCGATCCAGCAGGAGCGGCGCGGCACCGCCCATGCCGTGCTGGCGGCACGCGAGAGCCTGCGCCGCGGCTATGACGACGTCATCGTCGCTTTCGGCGATACGCCCCTGGTGCTGCCCGAGACCTTCGCTGCGCTGCGCGCCGGCCTGGCCGCGGGCGCGGCCGTCGTCGTGCTCGGCTTCGAGGCGCAGGACCCGACCGGCTATGGCCGGCTCGTCGAGCGGAATGGTGAGCTCGAGGCCATCGTCGAGCACAAGGACGCGACGGAGCAGCAGCGCGCGATCACGCTCTGCAACGCCGGGCTGATGGCATTGTCAGGCGCCCGCGCGCTGGAGATTCTCGAAGCGATCGGCGACGACAACGCCCAAGGCGAGTTCTACCTGACCGATGCCGTCGCGGTCGCCCGTTCGCGCGGGCTTTCGGCCATCGTGCTGCGTGCCCCCGAGAGCGAGGTCCACGGCGTCAACGACCGCGCTCAACTCGCTGGCGCCGAAGCCGAATTCCAGCGGCGCAAGCGCCTTGCCGTGATGGCGGAGGGAGCGACGCTGATCGCGCCCGAAACCGTCTTCTTCAGCTTCGACACGCAAGTCGGCGGCGATGTCCTGATCGAGCCCAACTGCTTCTTCGGCCCCGGAGTCAGCATCGCTGACGGCGCCGTGATCCATGCCTTCTCGCATTTCGAGGGCGCCGAGATCGGGCCCGCCGCCATGGTCGGCCCCTTCGCCCGCCTGCGCCCCGGCACGAAGCTCGCGGAAAAGGCCAAGGCCGGCAACTTCGTGGAGATCAAGGCGGCCGAGATCGGTGTCGGCGCGAAGATCAACCATCTGACCTATATCGGCGATGCTTCGGTCGGCGCGGCGGCGAATATTGGCGCCGGCACCATCACCTGCAACTATGACGGCTTCTTCAAGTCCCGGACGACGATCGGAGCCGGCGCCTTCATCGGCTCGAATTCCGCGCTCRTCGCGCCCGTTACGATCGGCGATGGTGCCTATGTCGGCTCCGGCTCGGTCATTACCAATGATGTGGCTCCCGATGCGCTCGCCATCGGCCGCGGCCAGCAAGTGGAGAAGGCTGGCTGGGCCAAGAGGTTCCGGGAAGCCTCGCTCGCCCGCAAAGCGGCCAAGAAAGCGGCGGAATAGGTCGCGAATCGCGTCAAAGCGGCAAGTCGCCGTTCACAGTTCGTCACGCATAGTGATTGGGTCCGCGCGCGTTTCGCGGCTATGCGCTTTGCCTATAGCAATGGCTGAAGGGGATCGCCCATGTGCGGCATCGTCGGGATTCTGGGCAAGGAAGCAGTGGCGACGCAGGTCGTCGAAGCGCTCAGGCGGCTGGAGTATCGCGGCTACGATTCAGCGGGCGTCGCGACGCTCGAGGGCGGCCAGCTCACCCGCCGACGCGCCGAGGGCAAGCTCAAGAATCTCGAGATTCGCCTGTCGAACGAGCCGCTCGAAGGCTTGGTCGGCATCGGCCACACCCGCTGGGCGACCCACGGCAAGCCCAACGAGGTCAACGCCCACCCACACGCGACGTCGAAGCTCGCGGTGGTCCATAACGGCATCATCGAGAATTTCCGCGAATTGCGCGCCGATCTCCAGGCCGATGGCTATGTCTTCGAGACCGAGACCGACAGCGAGATCGTTGCGCATCTCGTCACCCGCGAGCTTGATCGCGGCAAGTCTCCGTCTGATGCGGTGGCTGCGAGCCTCCCGCTTCTGCATGGCGCTTTCGCGCTCGCCTTCCTGTTCCAGGGCGAGGAAGACCTGCTGATCGGCGCCCGCAAGGGCTCGCCGCTGGCGGTCGGCATCGGCGATGGCGAGATGTATCTCGGTTCGGATGCGCTGGCGCTCGYGCCCTTCACCAACCTCATCGCCTATCTGGAAGAGGGCGACTGGGTCGTGCTCCAC
>NZ_JBFRDQ010000231.1:0-6103 GCF_052113865.1 Allobosea sp. TAB14
ACCTGGCGCCAGGTCCCGCCCCTCGAACGCGGACGCATCCTCAAGGCGATCGCCGCCATCGTGCGCGAAAACGCCCGCGAGCTTGCCGGGCTCGATGCGGCCAACTGCGGCAATCCGGTGCGGGAGATGCTCGGTGATGCCGCGATCGCCGCCGCCCAGCTCGACTTCTTCGGCGGCCTCGTCACCGAGATGAAGGGCGACACCATCCCGATGGGGCCGGATGCGCTCAATCTGACGGTGCGCCAGCCGCTTGGCGTCGTCGCTCGCATCCTCGCCTTCAACCACCCCTTCATGTTCTGCGCCGGCAAGATGGCCGCGCCGCTGGCGGCCGGAAACGCCGTCATCATCAAGCCGCCCGAGCAGGCGCCGCTATCGTCGTTGAGACTCGCGGAACTCGTCGGCGGYCTGTTGCCGGAGGGCGTGCTGAGCGTCGTGCCCGGCGGGCGCGAGGCCGGCGCGGCGCTGGCGAGCCATCCGGGCATCGACAAGGTCGCGCTCATCGGCAGCGTCCAGGCCGGTCGCGCCGTGATGAAGGCGGCGAGCGACACGATCAAGCCGGTGCTGCTGGAACTCGGCGGCAAGAACGCGCTGATCGCCTATGGCGATGCCGATCCAGAGCGGGTCGCCTCGGCGGTTGTCGCCGGCATGAATTTCACCTGGTGCGGCCAGTCCTGCGGTTCGACCAGCCGGGCCTTCATCCATCGTGACATCTACGAGGCGGTCCTCGCCCGGCTGCCGGCGAAGCTTTCCGGCTACGTGCCGGGCATTCCGACCGACGAGGCCACCACCATGGGCGCGATCGTCAGCCAGACGCAGCACGGGCGCATCCTCGACTTCATCGCCTCGGCGAAGGCCGAAGGGGCGCGGCTGGTCTGCGGCGGAGGCGTGCCGGATGCCCCCGGGCTCACCAAGGGGTTCTATGTCGAGCCGACGATCTTCGCCGATGTGACGCCGCAGATGCGGATCGCGCGCGAGGAGATCTTCGGCCCGGTGCTCTCGGTCATGCCCTGGAGCGACGAGGCGCAGATGCTGGAGACGGTCAACGCCGTCGAATACGGTTTGACCTGCTCGATCTGGACCAACGATCTCGTCAAGGCGCACCGCACCGCGCTGGCGGCGGAGGCCGGCTTCGTCTGGATCAACGAGGTCGCCAAGCATTTCCTGGGCACGCCCTTCGGCGGCTGGAAGCAGTCGGGCATCGGCCGCGAGGAGTGCCTCGGCGAGCTCATCGCCTTCACCCAGGAAAAGAACATCCATGTCAGCCTGAAGCTGCCGGGCTGAGGCCGCGAGGGTGCGCGATCGCGGCCTGAACCCGGCCGCGCGTGCACCAGATAAAAACACTCGGAGAAAACGCCATGAACGACATGACGCTGTCCGGCATCGATGTGCCCGTGGCATCGAGCGACAACGGCATCTGGGGCAGCGACGTGGTCGCGCAGATGCTGCGCGCGCTCGATATCCCCTATCTCGCCCTGAACCCCGGTTCCAGCTTCCGCGGCCTGCATGACAGCCTGGTCAACCATCTCGGCAACCAGCAGCCGCAGATGCTGCTCTGCCTGCATGAGGAGCATGCCGTCGCCATCGCCCATGGCTACGCCAAGGTCACAGGCAAGCCGATGGGCGTCATCCTGCACAGCAATGTCGGCCTGATGCATGGCGTGATGGCGGTCTACAACGCTTGGTGCGACCGCGTGCCGATGCTGATCCTGGGCGCGACCGGGCCTGTCGACGCGGCCGAGCGCCGGCCCTGGATCGACTGGCTGCACACGGCAAAGGATCAGGGCGCCCTCATCCGGCCCTATGTGAAATGGGACGACCAGCCCGTCTCGGTCGCCGCCGCGATCGACTCGCTGATCCGTGCGACCAACCTGACGCGTAGCGCGCCGCAGGCCCCGACCTATGTCTGCCTCGACGTATCCATGCAGGAGAAGCGGCTCGAAGAGATGCCGCCGCTGCCGGACCCCAAACGCTTCGCCATCGCCTCGCCGAGCGTCCCCCCCGCTGCGGAGATCAACCGGGCGGCGGAATTACTGCGCAACGCCAAGGCGCTGCTCATCTTGTTCGGCCGCATGTCGCGCGATGAAACCGATTGGGGCCGCCGCGTCGCGCTGGCCGAGCATCTCGACGCCGCCGTGCTGACCGACATCAAGACGGCAGCCACCTTCCCCACCGACCATCGCCTGCATGCGGCCAAGCCATCCTTCTTCCTCGACGCGCAGGCGGGCGAAGCCATTCGCGCCGCCGACGTCATCCTCGCCTTCGACTGGATCGACCTCGGGGGCACCTTGCGTCAGGCGGGCGGACCACTGTCGGCGCAGGTAATCAGCGTTTCGCTGGACCATCATCTGCACAATGGCTGGAGCATGGATCATCAGGCGCTCGCGCCGGCCGACCTGCATCTCGCCGCCGAGCCCGACGCGACCCTGCACCTGATCGCCGATGCGCTCGGAGTCGGGCCCGGTACGGCGCCGGCCATTCGCCCGACATTGCCCGCGCTGGCCTTCGACGGAGAAAGCCCGCTGGATGTCGTGTCGCTTGCCGCAGCCCTGGGCGAGGCGTTGCAGGACGAAGTGATCAGCCTCGTTCGCCTGCCGCTCGGCTGGGCGACGGAATCCTGGCATTTCCGGCATCCGCTCGACTATCTCGGCATCGATGGCGGCGCCGGCATCGGCTCGGGACCGGGAATGCTGATCGGCGCGGCTCTGGCCCTGAAGGACTCAGGCCGGCTGCCCGTGGCGGTGCTGGGCGACGGCGACACCATGATGGCGGCTTCCGCGCTATGGACCGCGGCGCATTACAAGCTGCCCTTCATCGCCATCGTCTCGAACAACCGCTCCTTCTTCAACGACGAGATCCATCAGGAGCGCGTCGCGAAGCAACGCCAGCGCCCGGTCGAGAACAAATGGATCGGCCAGCGCATCGACGAGCCGGATATCGACATCGCCGCCATCGCCACCGCCCAGGGTCTCCGGGGCATCGGTCCGATCAGGACGGTGAACGACCTGCGCGATGCGGTCGCCGAGGCTGTGAAGGCGGCCAAGGCCGGCGCCTCGGTTCTGATCGATGCCCGGGTCATGCCGGGCTACAATCCCGCGATGACGGCCGGCCTGACACGTCATGCCGGCGAAAAGCCGAAGGGCTGAGCGCCGGGCTCAGCCGGTCTCGGTCGGCGTATCCGGCACATCGGCGAGATTGCGCTGGACGGCGGCGAGGTAGCCGAGAAAGCGGGCTCGATCGTCCGGCGAGAAGCCGGCAGTCGCTTGCTGGACCACCTCCTGCGCCATAGGCAGCAGGGCGGCCTCGAGCGCCCGCCCCTTCGGCGTCAGCAGGACGTGCAGCTTGCGCCGATCCTGCGGGTCGCGTTCGCGGCTGATGAAGCCAGCCTTCTCCATGGCCGCCAGCGCGGTCAGTGTCGTCGGCTCCATCGTACCGATCCGGCGGGAGAGCTCGCGCTGCGTCAGCCCGTCCTCCTGCCAGAGCGCGCGCAGGAAATACCACATGCCGGTGGTGACGCCGTGCGGCTCGATCTTGCCCTGCAGGTAGCGCTGCGTCGCGCGGTTCGCCATCCGCAACTGGTAGCCCACGCTGCCTTCGAAGGGCAGTTCCCGCGGTTCCGCGATCGGCTCGCCCTTGTCCTCCGCTATGCTCGCCACGGTCGCTCGCGTCTCCGGCTGCCTCGGGAACAGTATAGGCCGCAACCCGACAGCCGATAGAGTGTCCGGGAACATCCGCGCCCATCGCGAAAAGTTTGTCAGGCCAAGCAAGATAATCTTGGACCTGACCGGTAGCGCTTCACTATCGTTGCGGTCGCGTCGGCTGCGAACCGCAACCAAGACGGCTGCGCGAGGGAAGAACGACATGCCGCCGACTCCGTCGGTCCTCGATCCTATCCGGCGCCCGCGCGCCGCGCATCGGCCGCTTGCGAAGGCTGCCGGGCGAAGGTCGGGGCGATGAGCGATGGCCAGCCAGGGGATGAGCGCGCAATGCCCGCTTCTGCCACCAAATTGCGTCTAGCCGAGACCGTGAAAGAGGCCGACCTGGTCATCGACCGCGTGACGATGCGGTTCCAGACGCGCGAGGGCGTCGTCACCGCCGTCGACGACATGTCGTTCTCGGTCGAGCGCGGCGAATTCGTCTCGATCATCGGCCCGTCCGGATGCGGCAAATCGACCGTCTTCAACATCCTGGGCGGGCTGGTGCGCGGCTATGAGGGCCAAGTCAGCGTCGGCGGCGACCTGATCTCGGGCCCGCACCCCTCGATCGGCATGGTCTTCCAGGAGGAATCGACCTTTCCCTGGCGGACCGTGCTCGACAACGTCGCCTTCCCGCTCGAGGTCAAGGGCGTGCGCAAGGCCGAGCGCTACGAGACGGCGCGGCGCTTCATCGACATGGTCGGCCTGAACGGCTTCGAGCAGCGCTATCCCGCCGAGCTTTCCGGCGGTATGCGCCAGCGCGTCGCCATCGCCCGCACGCTGGTGTTCGAGCCCAAGATCCTGCTGATGGACGAGCCCTTTGCCGCGCTSGACGAGCAGACCCGCMTCCTGCTCGGCGACAAGGTKCTSMAGATYCAGSARGMGCTGAAGCAGACSACSCTGCTGATCACGCACAACATCACCGAGGCCGTGCAGCTCTCCGATCGGGTCATCATCATGACCTTCCGCCCCGGCAAGGTGAAGCGCATCGTCGACATTCGCCTGCCACGGCCGCGCACGGGCGATGTCGTCGGCAGCGAGGCCTTCGGCCGCCATGTCGCGGAGATCTGGAACGATTTGCGCGAGGAAGCCTCGCGCGGCATGGCCGAATCCGAGGCCGGCGCCCGTCGCAGGGGGGCCTGAGCCATGTGGCTCACCAGAATCCCGCCGCTCGCGATCGGCTTCGCCACGGTCGCCCTCGGCCTGGGCGTCGTCGAGATTCTACTGCCGCTGGGCGTGCTCAACCAGTATGTGATCCCGCTGCCGTCGACCGTCCTCGGCAGCTTCGGTCGGCTCTTCGCCGAGGAGCAGTTGCTGGAGCGGCTGACGACGACCGGAGGCGAGGCTTTGACCGCGAGCGTCCTGGTCGCCATCGTCGGCGTCGCGCTCGGCGTGCTCTTGTACAAGGCCCGCATCCTCGCGCTCGCGACTGAATCCTGGGTGGCCGGCATTGCCGCCGCGCCCGTAGTGCTCGCCTACCCACTCTTCCTCGTCATCTTCGGGCGCAGCACCGTCACGATCATCGCGATGGGCTTCGTTGCCGGCATCGCGCCGGTCATTCTCAAGACCCTGGAAGGGCTGAAAGGCGTCAGGAAGAGCCTGATCAATGTCGGGCTCAGCTACAACCTGACCCCCGCGCAGCAGTTCTGGAAAATCGAATTCCCCGCCGCGATCCCGACGATCTTCGTCGGCGTGCGCCTCGGCCTCGTCTTCGCGCTGATCAACCTGATCGGCGTCGAGTTCCTCATCAATTTCGGTGGCCTCGGCCAGCTCATCAATGATCTCGCGGAACGCTATGATCTTGCCGGTGTTTTCGCAACGATCGTGTTCGTCATCCTCGTCAGCGTCGTGATTTTTGCGGTGCTCGAGCGCATGGAGCGCTGGTTCCGGCCAAGGCACTGAACGACACGCTGCACAGATGGCAAACCGGCCCGATCGAGACTGGAGCGCGCCGTCCGCCACTCGCCCCACGCCTTGTCCCGCTGGCTGAAGCGCCGCATGATGGGCTTCAAGAAAAAACGCCCGGGAGGCCGCGATCAATCTCCGCCAGCTCCGCTATTTCGTCGGGATCGCCGAAGTCGGGAACATCACCAAGGCCGCCGAGCAGCTCAATGTCGCGCAACCCGCTTTGGGTCTGCAGATTCGTCAGCTCGAGCAAGATCTTCAGACCGAGCTTCTGCTGCGCCATTCGCGTGGCGTCGTCCTGACCCAGGCCGGAGAACTCCTGCTCGAGCGCGCGCGGCGCATCCTGCAGGAGGTCGAGGACGCAAAGCGCGACGTCCGGGCGCTGGCCGGCAACGACCAGGAAATGCTGACGATGGGCCTGACGCCGAGCATCATGCTCCAGATCGGCCCCGATTTGCTGATCGACGCCAAGAACGGCATGCCCTCGGTCTCGCTCAGCCTGGTCG
>NZ_JBFRDQ010000232.1:0-6085 GCF_052113865.1 Allobosea sp. TAB14
CGTCTTTGGGGCCATTCAGGCCGCTTAAATGCTGCAGTGCGACTTAGCAACAATCGATGTGACGCAGGTACCCGCCGCACCCCTCGCCATCGCATCGTCGCTCGAGGCGCTCCGGCCTTCCCGCACGCCTGCGAGACGCTGGATCATGCGCTCGTCGGCCGTACCGACAGCCGAACGATCTCCGGCTCCGGTTCCCGGTCGCTTTCATCCTTGAGGCGCGTGCCGGTGACGTTCAGCGCGAAGGCGCGCTTCATCAGCCAGGCGATCTTGTAGGCTGCCGCTTCGCTGTCGAGGCCGCCCGGACGGATATTGGACACGCAGTTCCGGCTGGCGTCGCTCAAGCCCCGCCGCGGCGACAAGGTGAGATAGGCGCCCAGGCTGTCCGGCGCGGAAAGGCCGGGACGCTCCCCGATCAGGACGAGGCTCATGCGTGCCGCCAGCCGCTCACCGACCTCGTCTCCAAGTGCGACACGGGCGCCTTCCGCCAGCACGACCGGCGCGACGCTCAGCCCCAGATGCGTACAATAAGCCAGAAGATGCGCGACGAGAGGCGGCGCGTTGCCGGCCACGGCCCGCGAGGACAGGCCGTCCCCGATGACGATGACCAGATCGCAGCCATGCTCTGCCGCGCCGTCGAGCCGTGTCGCGCTGGCCTGATCCAGCCGCCGGCCGAGATCGGGACGCCGCAGATAGAGATCGCGCTGCGTCGCATCCGACCTGACCCGCAGGCAGGAGCTTCCGAGCGCCTTCACCTCGGCTTCGAGGGCGTCGATATCGAGGGCGATATGGACCGCGTCGCGCGCCGCCGCATGAGCCATCTGGAAGCGCAGAACCTCACGTGTCGGCAGGCTCGCGCCGACGCGGCCGAGCGCGACCCGCGCCGGGGTCAGCTCGGCGAGCCGCGACCACAGGGCATCGGCCTTCTTTCCACGCTCCATCTCGCCACGGTCGCGCTCGCTCATGCCGCCAGACCGATCGAGCGGGAGAGCAGCGGCAGCGCCCCCGGCTCGGCACGCAGCCGGCCGGTCGCGTCGGTGATCCCGACCTGCTGCAGCCAGGCCTCGAACTCCGGGGCGCGGCCGAGCCCCAGCAGCTCCCGGACGTAGAGCTGGTCGTGGAAGGAGGTCGACTGGTAGTTCAGCATCACGTCGTCGGCGCCCGGCACGCCCATGACGAAGTTGATCCCCGATGTCGCCAGCAGGGTCAGGAGCGTATCCATGTCGTCCTGATCGGCTTCGGCATGGTTGGTATAGCAGATGTCGCAGCCCATCGGCAGGCCGAGCAGCTTGCCGCAGAAATGGTCCTCGAGCCCGGCCCGGATGATCTGCTTGCCGTCATAGAGGTATTCCGGGCCAATGAAGCCGACGACGGTGTTGACCAGGAGCGGGGAGAAGGCGCGCGCCACCGCATAGGCTCGCGCTTCCAGCGTCTGCTGGTCGACGCCGTGATGCGCCCCGGCCGAGAGCGCCGAGCCCTGCCCCGTCTCGAAATACATGACGTTGTCGCCGAGCGTGCCGCGCTTCAGCGCGAGGGCGGCCTCGCGCCCTTCGGCCAAGACGGCCAGATCGACGCCGAAGGAGCGGTTGGCCGCTTCGGTTCCCGCGATCGACTGAAAGACGAGGTCGATCGGCAGGCCCTTCTCGATCAGGCCGATCGTCGTCGTCACATGGGTCAGGATGCAGGATTGCGTCGGTATCTCCAGCTTCCCGATGATCTCCTCGAAGAGCCGCGCCAGATCGGCCATGACCTCCACCGAATCCGAGGCTGGGTTGACGCCGATGACCGCGTCGCCGCAGCCATACATCAGCCCGTCGACGACGGAAGCCGCGATGCCGCGCCGGTCGTCGGTCGGGTGATTGGGCTGCAGGCGGACGGAAAGCCTGCGGGGCAAGCCGATCGTGTTGCGGAACCGCGTGACCACCCGGCATTTGCTCGCCGCCAGGATGAGATCCTGATTGCGCATCAGCTTGGAGACGGCGGCCGCCATCTCCGGCGTGATGCCTTTCGCCAGCGCAGCCAGCATCCGGGTATCGGCGCTCTCGGAGAGCAGGAAGTCGCGGAAATCGCCGACCGTCATATGCGCGACCGGCGCGAAGGCCTGGGTATCGTGACGATCCAGGATCAACCGCGTGACCTCGTCGCTCTCATAGGGAACGAAGGTCTCGGTGAGAAAGGCCTTGAGCGGCACCTCGGCGAGGCAGAGCTTCGCCGCCACGCATTCCTCCGCCGAACCGGCGGCGATCCCGGCGAGCATGTCGCCGGAGCGCAGGGGCGTGGCTTTCGCCATCACCTCCTTGAGATCGGCGAAGGCCCAGTTCTGATTTCCGACCGCCATGCGGTAGGCCATGGCCTCACCTCGCTTCAGAGACATCCGGACGCGGGCGGCCGAGCTGCGTTCTGGCCGGCCTCCATCCTACATGAAGAGACTTAGCACGAAGAATGCCAGCTTTCGGCGGTGAGCGACCAACCGGACCGCCCGGTGCGAGACCTTGCCCGCGAGGCGCGCTCAGGCCACTGAGACGACCGCATAGGCCCGAAAGACGGCCCCATAGAAGCAGCCGGAGGCCACGAGCACGAAGCCGTGCCAGATCGCATTCTGGAACGGCAGGCTTTCCCAGACATGGAAGATGACGCCGATCGAGTAGAGCAGACCACCCGCGAGCATCAGCCACAGGCTGGTCGCCGGCAGCTCGGCGATGCTCTGCCACAGCAGGATGCCGCTCCAGCCGATGACGAGATAGAGCACGATCGAAAGCCGATCGAGCCGGCCGGGAAAGGCGAGCTTCAGCACGACGCCCAGGACCGACGCGGCCCAGACCACGGCGAGCAGGATCTGCGCCATGAGGCTCGAGCCGAGCTTCATCAGGAAGGGCGTATAGGTTCCCGCGATCAGCACATAGATGGCCGAATGGTCGAAGCGCCGGATCAGCCATTTCATCGGCGAAACCGGCCATAGATTGTAGATCGCCGAAACGATCAGCACGGCCAGCAACGCGGCGCCGTAGATCGCGACAGGGACGAGATCGGCCGACGGCGCCGCCACGAGCACGCGCAGGATGAGTGCCGTCACCGCGGCGAGGCCGAGCGCGATCCCGAGCGCATGGACCACGCCATCGGCCCACAGCTCGGCCCGGCTGACATCGAAGCGCCCATGTCTCGGTTGCAGCAAATGACGCCCTTTCACGATCGCGCCATGCTGCGCGAATCCGGGGCAGAGCGCAAAGCGTCACTTTGACCTGTGTCGGCGCAGGCTTCGATCAGTCCAAAAGCGGGGCGAAATGTTCCAGCGACGGGCTTCGCGAGGCCCGGCTCGTCGCCACGCGCTCCTGCGACGGCTCGACGCTGTAGCGTTTCGCCATCTTCAGGATGTGGTTCGAGAGCGCCTCGAGCGCCGCCGGCATGTCATCCTCTTCCAGCCTGGCGATGATCTCGAAATGCTCGGCGCTCGCTTCGCCCCGGATCGCATCCGTGGAGCGGTGCGAGCGCAGCGCCGCGACCTTTCCCGAGACGAGCCGATAGGCATTGATCAGGTAGCTGTTGCCGCTGTTCTCGATCGACACGCCATGGAACGCCGTATCCCCGTGAGAGCTGCGCAGATGATCGCCGGCGAGGACCGCCTCCTGCATGCCCTGCGCGGCCGCCTTCAGCGCGGCGAGCGTCTCGTCACGCCGGCGCCGCATGGCCAGACGCAGCGCCTCCGCCTCGATCATCAGCCGGAACTCGCAGAGATTCTCGATGTCCTCCTTCGTCGGCAGGAAGACGAAGCTGCCGCGCTGCGGCTTGATGTCGATCAACCCCTGCTGCTCCAGCGCCGTCAAGGCTTCGTGCACCGGGCTGCGGCTGACGCCGAGCCTGGTCGCGAGCTTGTCCTCCGAGAGCGCGTCGCCGAGCTCCACCTCGCCGTCGACGATCGCCTGACGCAGGCGTTCGGTCACGCGCAAGGTCAGACCTCCCCGCTGTCTTGCACCCACCTCGCCACATCTCCTTCCTGGCCACCGGGGCCGGACGATGCCCGGCTTCTCCCCTCGGCGGCACGCCTCGGCGCGCGGTATCCGCCGCTAGAGCCGGATGATTTCAAATGGGATCACGAGGTGATCCCATTTGAAATCTGAATCCGTCTCTCACCTAAAAGTTGGAGCAGGATAGTCGCGAAAAACCGGTTCCCACTTTTTCGCATCCTGCTCCGAACCTAAAGCGAATCGAGGAAATTGCGCGTTCCGGCGATGCCCCGGCGCGCCTTTTCCACAAAGCTCAACGACGCGTCGCCGCGATGCGGCGTCTCGACGCTGATCGCGATGTCCGGCGGCAACTCCGCCATCAGTTCCCCCAGCCACAGGCCACCCTCGCCCGGAATCATGCGCGCGCCCCGCGCTTCCGCGATGCGCCCCGCATCGTCGGCAGGCTGGCTCGCGGGAGCGTCGCAGAGCTGGAGATAGAGCACCTTGTCCCGCAGCGCCGCGACCGCCGCCGGCCCGCCGCCGGAGCGCGACAGATGCAAGGCGTCGAGCAGGATGCCGACATTCCCGCGTCCTGACGCGGCGGCGAGCTGCGCCGCATCCTCGATGGTCGCCGCGGCGCGCCAGCGCATGAACTCGATCGCGATCGCGATGCCGTGCCCGCCGGCGACATCCGCGATCCGCCCGAGATTGTCGGAGGCCCGCGACAGATCGGGATCCTCCGAGGTGATCTGCATCAGTGGCATGCCGAATTCCGCCGCCGTCTCGATGACGGGCAGCCAGGACTCAATCGCTGTGTCCGCTCGGAGGGTGAAGACCTCGCCATCGAGAAAGCCGATCCCGAGATCGGCGGCCGTCGTCCGGATCTCACGGATCAGCGCCTTGTCGCCGACGATGGGATGCGCAAGCTCGAGCCCGAGCGGCGCGATCAGCCTGAGGCCGGCCGCGTCGTAGCCGGCCGCCGCGGCGCAGCGGACATGCTCGACCGGCGGGCAACCCTGGACGGTGAGATAAGCCAGCGACAGGCTGTGCTGCTTGTACATGCCGTCCTCAATAGGTCGCGCGGCCGCCCGAGACGTCGAAGACGGCGCCCGTCGAGAACGAGCACTCCTCCGACGCCAGCCAGCCCGCCAGCGCCGCCACCTCCTCCGCCTGTCCGAGCCGGCCGACCGGAATCTTGGACACGACATAGGCTCTGAATTCGGGCGTGAGCTGCTGAAGCATCTCGGTCTCGATCGCCGCCGGCGTCACGCAGTTCACCCGGATCTGCGTGGTCGCGAGCTCCTTGCCGATCGACTTGGTCAGACCGATCACGCCGGCCTTGGAGGCGGAATAGGCGACCGCGTTGGGATTGCCCTCCTTGCCGGCGATCGACGCCATGTTGACGATGCGGCCATAGCCGGTCTTGAGCATCTCGCGCACCGCCGCCTGGCAGCAATGGAAGACGGCGTCGAGATTGAGCGACATGACGAAGCGCCAGCCCTCGCTGGGATACTCCGCGAAGGGGGCCAGCGGCCCGTTATGGCCGGCACAGGTGACGAGGATGCCGAGCGGGCCGAGTTCTCCGACGACGCGGGTCGTCGCATCCGCGACCGCCTTCTCGTCGGTCACGTCGACCGCATAACCCCTGGCGCCCGGCAGCTTCGCGGCCGCAGCGACGGCGCGGTCGCCGTCGATGTCCCAGATCGCGACCTTGTGGCCTTTCGCGGCCAGGCGCGCGGCGATCGGAAAGCCCAGCCCGCCTGCCCCTCCCGTCACGATCGCGACGCGCGGTGTCTCGCTTCCCTGCATTTCATCCTCCCGGGAGCCGGGCCCTTCTGACAACGGGCACTTGACTCATTCGACATACTAACATTCTAGTAGGTTAGTTGGAGAGGAAACGAGCTCCTTGTCAAGCGGCCGATTGCAGAGCCCGCAGGCAGGAGCGTCTGAGAGACGGGTACGATGGGACTGAAGGGATCAGCTTTTCTCGCGATCTGGCACGATATCGCCGAAGGCGGGCACGAAGCTTATATCGAGTGGCACACGCGCGAGCACATGCCGGAACGGCTGTCGATCCCCGGCTTTCGCACCGGCAAGCGCCTGCATGCGCCGCAGGCAGCCCGCCATGTCTTCGGGACGATCTATGC
>NZ_JBFRDQ010000233.1:0-11636 GCF_052113865.1 Allobosea sp. TAB14
GGGCGGCGTCGCCCATGCCAGCTTCCGGGTCGGCACAGGAGAGGCATGGACATGGCAGGCGGGGCAGCGCTCGGCACGGGTATGGGCGACGGCGCGGATTGGAAGATCGGTGTCGATATCGGCGGCACCTTCATCGATTTCTGCGCCCTGGAAGCGCGCAGCGGCCGCGTCGCCTCGCTCAAGGTGCTGACGACACCGGACGATCCGGGCGCGGAGCTGATGACGGGCCTCACGCTGCTGGCCGAGCGCGAGGGGCTCGACGCCACCGCCGTGACGCGCTTCGTCCACGGCACCACGGTCGGCGTCAACACGGTCATCCAGCGCAAGGGCGCGCCGCTCGCGCTCTTCACCAATGCCGGCTTCGAGGACGTCATCGAGCTCGCCCGGCTGCGCATGCCCGACGTCTATTCCCTGTTCTGCTCCCGCCCCGAGCAACTCATTACCCGCGACCGCGTCTTCGGCATCCCCGCCCGGATGCGCTCGGACGGCCGCGAGACGGTCAAGCCTGATCTCGCCGCGGTTGCCGCCGCGGTGGCTTCGGCCAAGGCGCGTGGCGCAGTCGGCATCGTCGTCGCCTTCCTGCATGCCTGGCGCGACGGCACCCAGGAGGAGGCGGTGAAAGCCGAGATCGCGCGGCTCGCGCCTGAGCTCTTCGTCTTCACCTCGGCCGAGGTCTGGCCGGTCATCCGCGAATATGAGCGCACGACGACGGCGATCCTCAACGCCTATGTCCATCCGCGCATCGCCGGCTATCTCTCGGCGCTGGAAGAGCGGCTGGAGGGGCGCGGCGTGCCCGCGCGCTGCCTGCTCACCAAGTCCAATGGCGGCGTGATGAACGCCGCCGAGGGCAAGCGCGCCTGCGTCTCCATGCTGCTGTCGGGCACGGCCTCGGGCGTGATCGGCGCGGCCTGGTTCGCGCGGCAGGCTGGCGAGAAGCGTGTGCTGACCCTCGACATCGGCGGAACCTCCGCCGATTTCGCCCTGATCATCGACGGCGAGGCGCAATACGGCACCGGCGAGATGATCGGCGAGTTCCCGCTCTATATCCCCTCCGTCTCGGTCAGCTCGATCGGCATCGGCGGTGGCTCCATCGCCTCGGTCGACGGGCAGGGCGTGCTGCGCGTCGGCCCGGAATCGGCTGGCTCCACGCCGGGGCCCGCCTGCTACGGCCGCGGCGGCGAGCAGGCGACGGTGACGGATGCGATGGTGGTCTGCGGCTGGCTCGGCCATAGCGAGATGGCCTATGGCCAGCTCAGCATGGATACCGGCCTCGCCCGCGCCGCCGTCGGGCGCCTCGCCGAGGCGCTCGGCCGCTCGGTGGAGGAGGCCGCGCAGGCCATCCTCGACATCGCCGTCTCCGAGATGTTCGTCGAGGTCGAGAAGCTCTCGTCGCGGGCCGGCGTCGATCTCAAGGATTTCACGTTGATGCCCTTCGGCGGGGGCGGCCCGATGCTCGGCGCCTTCCTCGCCCGCGAGCTCGGCATGACGCGGCTGATCGCACCGCGCCGCCCCGGCGTCGTCTCGGCACTGGGCGGCCTCGTCGCCGATCTGCGCGGCGATTTCGTGCGTACGCTCTTCGCCGAATTGTCGCCGGGCGTGCTGCCGGAGCTTCACCGGGCCTTCGCCGCGATGGTGCAGGACGGACGCGCCTGGCTCGCCGCCCAGGGCCATGCCGGACCGGCCGACCTCAGGCTCTCGGCCGATATGCGCTATGTCGGCCAGAGCTACGAGATCGAGGTGCCGCTGCAGCCCGCCTGGCTGGAGAGCGGCGACGCCGAAGCGATCGCGCGGGAATTCCACCTGACGCATGCGCGCATCTACGATTTCGACGATGCGCAGGGCCGCGTCGAGATCGTCAATCTGCGCCTCTCGGCCATCGGCGCCGGCCCGGCGCTGACCTTCCCCGAATGGGATGAGGTCGATGAACAAGCAGAGCCCGAACGCGAGATCGCGGTCCATACCGGCGGTGCCCGCCGCGCGGTCGGCCTCTACAGCCGCGCCGAGCTGAAGCCCGGCAGCCGCTTCGCCGGCCCGGCTGTGGTGGCGCAGGAGGACACCACCGTCGCGATCCCCCTCGGCGCCCGCGCCCGGATCGACCGCCATCTCAACCTGCACCTGACCTTCGCGGAGTGACGCCGATGTTCGACCGGATGAAGCTGCAGGTCCTCGCCAACCACGCCCGCGCCGCGGCGGAGAATATGGCGCATACGCTGCACCGCACGGCGCATTCCGCCTTCGTCAAGGAGACGGAGGACTTCACCGTCATGCTGATCAGCCGGCGCGGCGACACCTTCGCCGTGCCGATGGAGCTGGGTGCGACCTGGTATCCCGGCCTCTCCTGGGCGCCCGCGATCGAGATGGTCGAGGACTACAAGCCCGGCGACGTGGCCTTCACCAACGACCCCTATTCCTGCTTCGTCGCGACCCACGCTCCCGATACCCATCTCTGGAAGCCGGTCTTTCACGAGGGCGAGATCGTCGCCTGGACGGGCGGCCATATCCACAACACCGATATGGGCGGCGCGGTGCCGGCCTCGCTGTCGCGCGCCCTGACCGAGATCCATCAGGAGGGCATCCGCTTCCCGCCGATGAAGCTCGTCAACGAAGGCGTCTTCGACGAGCAGATCCTGCGGATCATGACGACGAACGTCCGCAAGCCGGACCTGAACATCGGCGACATCATGGCCCTGGTCGGCGCGCTCAACACCGGCGAGCGCAAGGTGCTGGCGATGATCGAGAAGTTCGGCCGGCGGGCCTTCCTCGAAGGCGTCGATGCGCTGCTCGACCATGCCGAGGCGCAGGCGCGCGAGGTGCTGCGCGGAATGCCGGACGGAAGCTGGGAATTCGCCGATTACGCCGACGAGGATTCCGTCGAGGCCAACCCTTGCCGCCTCAAGCTCAAACTGACGATCCGCGGCGGCGAGGCGGTGCTCGACTTCACCGGCTCCGATCCGCAGCTCGCGTCGTCACTCAACRTTCCCAGCGGCGGCAACCCCCGGCATACGATGCTGCTGGTCGGGGTCTATTACGTCCTCTACACGCTGAACCCGAAGATCCTGCTCAATACCGGCCTGACGCGCCCCTTCACCTGCATCACGCCGGAAGGAACTGTGCTCAACCCCGTCTTCCCGGCGGCGGTCGGCATGCGCTCGCTGACCTGCGCGCGGCTGCGCTCGGTGATCTTCGGGGCGTTCTCGCAAGCGGTGCCGGAGCGTTTGCCGGCAGCACCCGCTGGCAACAACTGCATCGTCAACGTGATGACGACGGACGAGCGCACGAGCCGCACCGTCATCGCCGCGGTCAACCCGGTGGTCGGCGGCGGTGGCGGCATGCCGCATCGCGACGGCACCAACGGCTCGGGCGCCGATGCCGCCTATCTCAGGAACACGCCGATCGAGATCACCGAGACGGAAACCCCGGTCGAGTTCGTCAGATACGGGCTGGCGAAGGACAGCGGCGGCGCCGGACGCTGGCGCGGCGGGCTCGCCACCGAGATGGCCTTCCGCGTCTTCGCGCCGGATAGCCGCATCACCGCCCGCAACCGGGACCGCAGCTTCTTCCGTCCCTGGGGCATGCTCGGCGGCCGCGCGGCGGGCCTGTCGGACATGGTCGTCAACCCCGGCCAGCCGGAGGAGCGGCGGCTCGGCAATATCGACACCGCCGTGCTCCAGCCGGGCGACGTGCTCGAGATCCGCTCCGCCGGCGGCGGCGGCCGCGGCCATCCTTTCGACCGTGAGCCCTGGCGCGTCGCGACGGATGTGGCGCGCGGCTACGTCTCGGCCGAGGCGGCGGAGCGCGACTACGGCGTCGTCATCCGCGCAGGCGAGGTCGACGAGGCGGCGACGCAGGCGCGCCGTGCATCACGCTCGCCGGTCGAGGGCCATTTCCATTTCGGCCCCGAGCGCGAGGGCTATGAGGCGCAATGGACGCCGGAAGCCTATGACCGGCTCACCGCGCTGCTTGCCGGCCTGCCGATCCACTGGCGCTTCTTCGCCAAGACGGAGATCTTCCGCCGGATGAAGGGCAAGGTGGGCGCGCAGGGCGTGGCGCAGGCTTTCAGGGAGGCGCGCCTGCGCTTCCCTGAAATGCCCGAGGGCGGTGCTGCCTTGCCCGAGGCGGCCGAGTGAGCGCGGCGGGCTATCCGGCCGGGCGCCTCGTCCGGCTTGCCGAGACGAACCGCGCGCCGATGTGCTTCGTCCTCGACGGCGCGGAACGGCAGGCACTTGCCGGGGACACGGTGCTCAGCGCCATCCTTTCCGTGGCGCCGGCGCTGCGCCATTCCGAATTCGGGGTGGAAACCCGCGCCGGCTTCTGCCTGATGGGCGCCTGCCAGGATTGCTGGGTCTGGCAGGAGGAGGGGCCGCGCATCCGCGCCTGCTCGACGCCGCTCACTGAGGGCATGCGGCTGCTGACCGACGCTCCGGGAGACTGGCCGTGAGCGGCGGCGGAACGCCGCGCGTGGTCGTCGTCGGCGCCGGTCCGGCTGGCATCCGCGCCGCGCAGACGCTCGTCGCAGCCGGGCTCACGCCGATCGTGATCGACGAGGCCGAGCGCGCCGGCGGCCAGATCTATCGCCGGCCGCCACCGGGTTTCATGCGCTCGCCCGAGACGCTCTATGATTCCGAGGCGTCGAAGGCTGTGGCGTTGCACGCCGCCTTCGACGGAATGCTCGCGGCAGGCCGGCTCGTCCACCACGCGCGCAGCTCCGTGTTGGCAGGCTCGGGCCCGCTGCTTACCTTGCTCGCGGTGCAATTGCTGAAGGCTGGCGGCGAGGTCGCGGCGGTGCTCGACACTTCGCCGATGCGCCGGCAGCTCGCCGGTCTCGGTGGTCTCGCGGCGCGGCCGGTTTTCGCCCTGCGCGGGCTCGCGATGCGGGCGCGCCTCGCCGGGCTCTACCATGCCGGGGTCAGGCTCGACCGGATCGAGGCCGATGAACGCGGACCCGTCGCCATCCGCTGGCGCGACGCGGCCGGGCAGGAGCGTCACACGGACTGCGACGCGGTCGGCCTCGGCTGGCATCTGCGGTCCGAGACGCGGCTCGCCGATCTCGCCGGGTGCGATTTCGCCTATGACGAGAGCTGGCGCCAATGGCTGCCGAAAGCCGACGAGATGGGGCGGGCCAGCGCGGGCGTCTATCTCGCCGGGGACGGCTTGCGCATTCTCGGCGCGGATGCGGCCGAGATCGCGGGGCGCCTCGCCGCCGCTGCCTGCCTGCAGGATCTCGGCCTGCCGGCGCCCGATATCGCCGCCGACAGGCGCCGGCTGCGTCGTTTCGCCCGCTTCGCGGGCGGCGTCGCCGAGGCCTTCCCCTGGCCGGCGGCGGCCACGCTTCCCGATGAGACCGTGATCTGCCGCTGCGAGGGCGTGACGGCGGCGGAGTTGCGCGAGACCGTCGACTTCGGCGGGGGCGAGGTCAACCGCGCGAAATCGCTCGGACGCGTCGGCATGGGGCGCTGCCAGGGCCGCTATTGCGAGCTCGCCGCCGCCGAGATCGTGGCTGCCCGCGCGGGTCTTGGCTCTGCTCGCGAAGCCGGCCGGCTGCGGGCTCAGGCTCCGGTCAGGCCCGCGCCGATCGGTGCGTTGCTGGAGGACGCCGACGGTTGAGGCGTCCGCGCGAGCTCACCCGCTGGCGGGAGCTGCCCGGCTGAAGTCGCGGCCGGCGGCTCTGAGGCAGTCGCGCATCCATTCATGGCTGGCGGAGAGCGGCCGGTCCTTGCTGGTCACGATCGCGATCGGCACCTCGATCCGTGGCGAGAACGGCCGGGCGACGATGCCGTTGAACTGCTCCCATGGCAGCAGCCCGTCGACGACGGCAAGGCCGAGGCCGTCGCGCACGAAGGGCAGCGCCGTGATGGACAGGTCGATCTCGATCGCGGGAGCATAGGCAAGCCCCTCCGTTTCGGCCGCAACCGCGAGCAGGCGCCCCGGCAAGGTGTCGGCGCGGTAGGAGATCAGGGTCTCTGCCTTGATATCCGCGAAGCCGATCCGGTCCAGCGCCGCGAGCCGATGCTGCGCGGGCAGCACGCAGACCAGATCGGCATGGCCGACCGTCTCCGTGACGATTCCCTGATGCGGCAGGTTGTTCATGGTGATGCCGAGCGAGACCTCGCCGCTGCGTAGCATGTCGATGATGCTCGCCTGCGACGCGATGAGCGAGCGCACGACGATGTCGGGATGCGCTTCCCGGAAGGCGAGCAGCGCCCGCGGCACGATCGACATCGAGGGTGGGGCGGACGCCGCCAGCCTGACGAGCCCGGTGCGCCCGTGCCGCATATCGACGGTTCGCCGACGGAGCGCATCGAGCTCCCCGAAGATGTGCTCGGCCTGGGCGTAGAGCTCCTCGGCCTCCTGCGTCGGCACCAGCCGGCCGCGCACGCGGTCGAACAGCTTGAAGCCGAGCTGGTCTTCGGTGTGGAGCAGGATCTGGCTCAGCGCCGGCTGCGAGATGTTGAGCATCGCCGCCGCGCCGGTGACGGTGCCGCTGCGCATCAGCGTGCAGAAGACTTCGAGTTGGCGGGCCCGCATCGGTGGTTCCAGCATCGGCGATGGCGCAGACATCGCCGCCGCGAGCGCCGATGTCCAGTCCGATGCTTTAACGCTGCTCCCAGCGATCCAGCATCTCGTAGAACTGGACGGCGAGCGGCAGGAACCAGGGCTTGCCGTAATAGAGCGGGCGGCTCCTGAACGGCAGGTCCTCATAGGCGCTGGGCTTTTCCACGCTGCCGAGCATCCGCTGCGCGATCTTGTGGCCGAACCAGCTTGCCCGCGCGATGCCGGTGCCGTTGTAGCCACAGGCGTAGAAGATGCCCTCCCGCTCGCCGAGATGCGGCAGCTTGTCGAAGGTGAAGCCGGTCTGGCCATGCCAGTAATGGGTGAGGGGCGTCCGTTCCAGCTCCGGGAAGACCTGCAGCATCTGCTTGCGCAGATGGCCGGCATTGGCCCGCGCCACGTTCTCGCCGTTGACCTTGAGCACGCGGCCGCCGAAGAGCACGCGCGTGCCGTCCGGCGAGGGCCGGTAATAGGTCACGACGCGCTGGCTGCCCGCCAGCATGCGCCGCTTCGGCATCAGCCTGTTCATGACCTCGGGCGGCAGCGGCGCCGTGGCGATGAGCGCGCTGCGGATCGGGATGATCCGCCGCTGCAGGAAGGGCAGGAGCGAACCCGTATAGCCGTTGGTGGCGACGAGGAGCTGCTTCGCCGCGATCCGCTGCCGGCCGATGGAGACGGTGAAGCCGCCGGCATCCCGCGCGATCGCCGTGACGCGCGCGCCGCCGAAGAGCTGGGCTCCAGCGCGGCGCGCCGCCTCGGCGAGGCCTGCTACATAGCGGGCGGGATGGAGCCCGGCATAGCCGGGAATGGCGAGGCCGCCATGGTAGAGATCGGTGCCGATCTCGCCATGCTGCTCGGCCCGCGGCACCAGATAGGCGTCGCAGGGCATGACCTTGCGGATGCGGTCGAGCTGGCGGCCCATGGCGTCGTAGAGGCGCGGCGTCATGGCGCCGCGGAAATAGCCCACCACTGCGAGGTCGCAGGCGATGGCCTCGCGCTCCACCACGTCCTTGACGTGCTGGAGCGCGAGAAAGCTCTCTCCGACGATGGCGCGCGCCTTTTCCGGCCCATAGGCCATGGCCGTGTCGAAGGTCGCCCACCCCGGCCCCAGCATGCCGCCATTGCGGGAGGAGGCACCCCAGCCCGGCGCTTCCGCGTCGAGCACCGTCACCTGCTTGCCGGCTTTCGCCAGCGTCAGCGCCGCATTGAGGCCGGTGAAGCCTGCCCCGACGATCACGACCTCGCTGCTGGCCGGCAGCGCGGTGGAGGGGGCGGCCTTGGGCTCGGCCGCATCCCACCAATAGGGCGTGTCGACGGCGCCCTCGGCGAAGAACGGCCCGGTCACCTGTGCCATGCCGCGATCCTCATGCTTGCAGGATGCGCCGCAGGAAGTCCTGCGTGCGCGGGTTCTGGGGCCGGCTGAGCACTTCGCTCGGCGGCCCTTGCTCGACCAGCACGCCGCCATCGAGAAAGAGCACGCGATCGGCCACCTCGCGGGCGAAGCCCATTTCATGGGTGACGACGATCATCGTCATGCCCTCGTCGGCGAGCGAGCGCATCACCGCGAGCACCTCGCCGACGAGCTCGGGGTCGAGCGCGGAGGTCGGTTCGTCGAACAGGATCGCATCCGGCCGCATGCCGAGCGCGCGGGCGATGGCGACGCGCTGCTGCTGGCCGCCGGAGAGCTGGGCGGGATAGGCGTCGATCTTGGCGCCGAGCCCGACCCTTTCGAGGAGCTGTCGGGCCTGGGCGAGCGCCTGCTCGCGCGGCTCCTTCTTCACGAAGATCGGCCCTTCCGCGACATTCTCCAGCGCCGTCCGGTGCGGGAACAGGTTGAAGCGCTGGAACACCATGGCGACCCGCGTCCGCACCTGCCGGATGCTGCGCGCCTTGGTGTCGACCCGCTCGCCATGCACGACGATCTCGCCGCCCTGATAGGTCTCGAGCCCGTTGATGCAGCGCAGCAGTGTCGACTTGCCGGAGCCGGACGGCCCGATGATGCAGACCACTTCGCCCTTCTCGACCGAGAAGGAGACGTCGTGGATCACCTCGAGCGGCCCGAAGGATTTGCGCACATTGCGCAGCGCGACGATGCTCATCGGCCAGCCCCCAGACGCCGTTCGAGCCAGGCGTTGAACGCCGTCAATGGCAGGCTCATGGCGAGATAGATCAGCGCCACCAAGGTGAAGATCGCTGTGTTCTCGAAGGTGGAGGACGCCAGCAGCTTGCCCTGCAGCGAGAGCTCCGCGACCGTGATCGTCGAGGCGAGCGAGGAATCCTTGAGCAGCATCACCATAGTGCTGCCATAGGGCGGCAGCGCCACGCGGATCGCCTGGGGCAGGACGACGCGCCGCATCATCAGGCCCCAGCCCATGCCGATCGAGAGCGCAGCTTCCGTCTGCCCGCGGTCGATCGCCTCGATCCCAGCCCGGAACACCTCCGCCATATAGGGCGAATAGGCGATACCGAGGCCGATGATCGCGGCCTGCAACGCGGTCAGCGAGAGGYCGAGATCGGGCAGCACGAAATAGATGTAGAACAGCGTCACCAGGCCGGGGATGCCGCGCACCACGACGATGATCGTGCGCGCCGTCCAGGCGAGCGGCGCGATGCCGCTCACCCGCATGAAGGCCCAGAGCAGGCCGAGGGCCGTCGCGAGCACGAAGGCGCCGAGCGTGACCAGGATGGTCAGGTAGACGCCCTGCATCAGGATCGGCAGGAACGTCGGTACCTGGCTGAGGAAGTGGCTCATGATGCGATCCGTGGAACGCTCAGAGGCCCCACTTCTTCAGGATCGCGTCGAAGCGCCCATCCTTCTTGATGGCGGCGAGGCCGGCGTCGATCTTGCCCAGCAATTCGGCATTGCCCTGCTTCACGGCGATGTTGATCGGCCCGGGCACGGACGGCTTGTAGGACTTCACCAGCCGCAATTGCGGGAAGCGCCCCTGGGCGAGGTTGTAGGCCAGGATCGGGTAGTCGCCGATGCCGGCGTCGAGGCGCCCGTTCGAGACGTCGCGTAGGATGTCGGGCAGGCTGTCATAGGCATTGACTTCCGCAGCCGTGCCGGCGGCCTTCAGGGCATCGATGTAGCGGGTGCCGATCTGGGCCCCGACCTTCTTGCCCTTGAGATCGTCGAAGCCGCCATAGTCCTTCTCGTCCTTGGTCGATACGACGAGCCCCTCGCCATAGGCGTAGACGTCCTTGCTGAAGTCGACGACCTTCGCCCGCTCGGGCGAGCCGTACATGGCGGCCGAGATGATATCGATCTTGCCCGAGGTCAGCGCCGCGATCAGCGCGGAGAACTGCATCGGCTGGATCTCGACCTTGAAGCCCTGGTCCTTGCCGATCTCCTCGATCACGTCGACCATCATCCCCTGGATGGTGTTGGTCTTCGCGTCGAGGAAGGTGAAGGGCGTGCCCGTCGGCGTCGAGCCGACCTTGTAGACCGTCTGCGCCTGAGCGCTGGCCCCGGCCGCCACCATGGCGAGAGCCGCCAGAACCGTTCTCAATCCGATCATTCCCCATCTCCCCTTCTTGGAATCCACCCGGTCTCCCGAACCGGTTCATGCAGCATCCGTACCGTCCGTCGGGAGCGACAAGACGAATTCATGCCGACCCCATAAGATCGACTTATGTGCTCGCAAGCCAGCACCCGCCGGGGCTCAGAACTCGGCGACCTTGCCGAAGGCCGAGCCATCCAGCCGGTCCGGCCGATAGGATGCCGGATCGACGATCGGCTTCGCGCCGCTGGCGATGTCGGCGATCAGGTGGCCGGCGCCCGGGCCGATGCCGAAGCCATGGCCGCTGAAGCCGGCGGCGAGGATGAAGCCGGGCACACCCGCGAGCTCGCCGATGGCCGGCACGCCGTCCGGAGTCGAGTCGATATAGCCGGCCCAGCGCGCCTGCACCGGCACGCCTTTCAGGGCCGGCAGCAGCTTGAGCGCCCGCGCATGGGTCTCGGCGATCTGCTTGCGATCGGGCGTCGGGYCGAGGATGCGGTTCGCCTCCATCGGCGTCGGCGCGTCGAGCCGCGTCCGGAATGCCGGACACCCCTGGCATCACCGACAGGATCGACGACCGCACCGATGATTGCGGGAAACGGATTCCGAGCTGGTTGAGGAAGGAGGAAGCCCAGGCGCCGCCAGCATGGACGACCGTGCTCGTGCGGATCGTGCCCTTTTCGGTGACGACGCCCGAGACCCGCCCGCCGCTCGTCTCGATCCCGCGCGCCGCGCAGAACTGGTGCACCGTGCCGCCTGCCTTGACGATGCCGCGCGCAATTACGGGCGCGGCGCGCGAGGGGTCGGCGGTGCCGTCGCTCGGCGAGAAGACGCCGCCCTTCCAGCTTTTGCCGGTGGCGGCGCCTCGGGCGGAGGCCTCGTCGCTGGAAAGCATGTGGGTGGTGACGCCCTGGCCGATCGCGAAATCGCGCCACTTCGCCCATCCGGCGAGCTGGGCCTCGTCATCGCTGAGATAGAGCAGGCCGCAGCGGCGGAAGCCGAGATCCTCGCCGATCTCGGCGGCGAAGCGGTCCCACAACGCGAGGCTCTCCGTCGCCATCGGCAATTCGCGCGCATCGCGATTCTGCTGCCGGCACCAGCCCCAGTTGCGGCTCGACTGTTCGGCGCCGATGCGCCCCTTCTCGACGAGCGCGACCTTGATGCCGCGGCGCGCGAGATAATAGCCGGTGCAGACTCCGACGATGCCGCCGCCGATCACGACGGCATCCGCGCTCTCGGGCAGGGGCGGGCTGGTCTCGATCTCGAAAAGCGGCGCCGGCATCACGGTCTCCTTGACGAAGACGAAGCCTAGCCCGTCGGGACAGGGGGCGCGCACCGCATATCGCCGTTTCGCGGCATTTCCTTCCGTTCGGACCGGCGGATTCCGCGTTCTTCTTTCGCGAAGTCCCGGTAACAAGGGCTTCGCGCGCGGCAGCATCTGCCGTGCGATTGCCGGGAGCGCCGGCTTCCGTCATGATCGGGCGGAGCCGGGCCGCCCATGACCCATCCTGCGACGGCGCCAGCGGACGAGACCCCCATGAAGCTCGATCAGATCGACATCAAGATCCTCTACGAGCTGCAGAAGAA
>NZ_JBFRDQ010000234.1:0-10808 GCF_052113865.1 Allobosea sp. TAB14
GATCGCGACCGTGCTGAGCAGTGCGAGCCGCAGGATGAGCGCGAGTCCGATGCCGATCTTGCGGCCTTTCGAGCGCTGATGCTCCGGCAGCTTGTTGGTCAGGATCGAGATGAAGATCAGGTTGTCGATGCCGAGCACGACCTCCATGGCGATCAATGCTCCGAGCGCGGCCCATACGGCGGGGTCGGAAGCAAGCGTCATAAGGGCGTCCATCGGGTCTCCATCGGATAAGGAAAAGGCGGGCGTCCCGATTGGGGCGTCCGCCAGATGCGCATCCGACATGGCGAGGGGCCAGACCCTTCGCAAGGGCAACAATCATCCGCAACAAACGAAAAAGGGCCCGCGAGGGGCCCTTTCTGTTGGCGTGGGGAGTGCCGACGCTCAGGAATTGGCGGCGCTGGGCTGACCCTGAACCTGCTGCTGATAGAGCGCCGCGAAATCGATCGGCGGCACGTAGAAGGCCGGGAAGCCGCCATTCTGCACCGCTTCGGCGATGATCTGGCGCGCGAAGGGGAAGAGCAGGCGCGCGCAGTCGATCACCAGCACGGGGTGGATGTGCTCCTCGGGGATGTTCTGCAGCCGGAAGACGCCGGCATAGCTCAGGTCGAAGGCGAACAGCGTCTCGCCGTTGAGCTCGGCCTTGCCCTCGAGCTTCAGCACGGTCTCGTAATCGATCCCGCCGATATTGCTCGTGCCGACATTGACCTGCAGCGACATCTGCGGGCCCGCCTGGGCGTCCTGCTGGGCGAGCGCGCGCGGCGCCTTCGGGTTCTCGAAGGAGAAATCCTTGGTGTACTGGATCAGGGCATTGAGGCTCGGAGCCGTATCAGCGGCGCCGGCGCCGTTGCCGTTGGGAAGTTCGTTGGCCATCGGTCCCATCTTGTTCTGGCAGGCTGTCTCGGGAAATCCCGCGCCTCCTTGGGCATTCGAGATTGCGCTCCGCCTCCGGGGCGACGCGCGCGTCGGCTATCATGGACACGAGAACGGCACAAGAAGTCGCCTTCACAAGCCGGGGGGTGGATGTTACGAGCCTGTCTCACCATATCACTGTGGTGACGGCCCGCCGCCGGCGATCTGGCAGCGGTTAGAACCATGACAATACGGGGAGCCGCGGGTCAGCCTTCAATGCAAAATTCCTTCGACATAACGACTCTGGTCTTCTTGGCTCTGGCCGTTTTCGTCGCCTGGAAGCTGCGCTCTGTCCTCGGTCAGAAGACCGGCAACGAGCAGCCGCCGAAGGATCCCTTCATTCGTCGCGAGGCGCCGCCGGTGCGGCCGGACCAGGCGCAATCGTCCGACAAGCGCGACAATGTCATCCGTCTGCCGGGCGCGGCCAACGACCCCGCCGCGGTTCCGGTCCCGGCGGCCGAGCGCTGGAAGGACATCGCCCCGCCGGATTCGCCGATCGGTCAGGGCATCGACGCGATCATTCGGCAAGAGCCGGATTTCGATCCGCGCGCCTTCGTCGAAGGTGCCAAATCCGCCTATGAGACCATCGTCACGGCCTTCGCCCGCGGCGATCGCAAGATGCTGAAGGGCTTGCTGGCGAAGGAGGTCTATGACGGCTTCGAGCAGGCCATCACCGAGCGCGAGAAGCGCAACGAGAAAGCGGAATCCAACTTCGTCTCGATCGACAAGGCCGATCTGACCGCGGTCGAGGTCAAGGGCAAGGCGGCCCAGGTGACGATCGCCTTCGTCTCGCAGCTCATCAGCGCGACGCGCGACGCGCAAGGCGCCGTCGTCGACGGCAGCGCCGATCAGGTTTCGGAGGTCAACGACATCTGGACCTTCTCGCGCCAGCTTGGCAGCAGGGACCCCAACTGGCTTCTCGTCGCCACCGAAGCCGGCGCGTGATCCGTGTCGCCGCGGCCGCGCTCGCGCTGCTGGCGGCCTCTTCTTTTCCTGTCATGACGGCTCTGGCTTCGCCTTTTCCTCTTCCGGACGGCGCCCGCGCCGAACCGCTGTCGCCGGGCGAGATCGCCGGCTGGCGGCAGGACGATCAGGCCAGGGCTTTTGCCATCTTCGCACAGGGCTGCATGGCGGACCCGCCATTGCGCCAGGCGGTGCCCTTGCCGGATGGGCTGGATGCCGCTTGCGAGAAGGCGAAGGCGTTGGCTGCGGCCGGTCCCGTCAGCGCCGAGCAGGCGCGCGATTTCTTCGAGCGGAATTTCAGCTTCTGGCGCATCCGCCCGGCCGATGCGGAAACTGGCTTCATGACCGGGTATTTCGAGCCGGAATTCGAGGGCGCGCTGACGCGTTCCGACGCGTTCCCGACCCCGCTCTACGACCGCCCGAAGGATCTGGTGACGCGCCAGTCCGGCGACGATTGGCCCGGCCTCGACAAGGCTCTCTCGGCCGCCCGCCGCACCGGTGACGACCTCGAACCCTTCCCCGACCGCACTGCGATCGAGACCGGCGCGCTCGACGGGCAAGGACTCGAAATCCTCTGGCTGCGCGATTCCGTCGATCGCTTCGTGCTGCAGGTTCAGGGCTCCGGCCGCGTGCGCCTGCCAGACGGCTCGGTGACGCGGCTCACCTATTCCGGTCGCAACGGCCTGCCCTATACCTCGCTCGGTCGCGTACTCAGCCAGCGCGAGAATATCCCGCCTGAGCAGATGACCATGGACCGCCTCGTCGCCCGGCTGAAGGCCGATGCCGGTTTCGCGCGCGACCTCATCCGCCTCAACCGCTCCTTCGTCTTCTTCACCCGCCGCGACGACCTGCCGGCCGGGGCCGGGCCCATCGGTGGCGCCGGGCTGCCGCTGACGCCGCTGCGCAGCATCGCCATCGATCGCAATATCTGGCCCTATGGCCTGCCGGTCTGGATCGATGCGACCATCCCCGATGGCGAGGGAGGCGACGCGCATCTCGCCCGGCTGGTGGTCGCGCAGGACACCGGTTCCGCCATCCTCGGCGCGGCCCGCATGGATCTCTTCGTCGGTTCCGGCGCTGCCGCCGGACACCGCGCCGGGCTGATCCGGCATCCCGTTTCCTTCACCGTGCTCTGGCCGCGCTGAGATGCGGTCGCGCCGGGGCAAGACGCTGACGGAGGCCGATATCGCGCTCTGGCGACAGGTGGCGCGCTCGGTCAAACCGTTGCCGGGCCGTGCGCCCGTGGAGCCCGAGTCCGCTCCGCCGCCCGTAGCGCCCGCGTCGACGGAGACCTCCGTTCTTGTCGTTGCAAGCATGTCCGCGGCGAAGACGGCCCCGCCGGCCGCTCCGCCGCTCGCGCCGATCGAGCGCCGCCTGCGCACGCAGCTTCGGCGCGGGCAGCAAACTGTCGAGGCCTCGATCGACCTGCACGGCATGCGCCAGGGCGAGGCGCATCTGGCGCTCTGCGCCTTCCTGCGGCGCGAACAGGCGCGCGGCACACGCATCTGCCTCGTCGTGACCGGCAAGGGCGGTCCGGCTCCGGCCTTGTTCGGCGAGGAGCGCGGCGTCCTGCGCCGGATGGTGCCGCATTGGTTGCGGCTCGCGGAGCTGCGCCCGCTGGTGCTGGGCTTCGAGGAGGCCGAGCAGCGCCATGGCGGCTCGGGCGCGCTCTATGTACGCCTGCGGCGGCTCAGGGAGTTCGGGCCGTGACGCCCTTCGGCCGGCGCGTGCGCGAGCTGCGGCAGCAGCGCGGCCTCACGCTCGCCCAGATGGCCGAGGGGCTCGGCGTGACGCCGGCCTATCTCTCGGCGCTGGAACACGGCAAGCGCGGCCGGCCGACCTTCACCCTGATCCAGGGCGCCATCCACCTCCTCGGCATCATCTGGGACGAGGCGGACGAGCTCGTGCGCCTCGCCGACCTCTCTCATCCGCGCGTCACCGTCGACACGGCGGGGCTCGATGCGGAAGCGACGCTCTTCGCCAATCGTCTCGCYCGCGAGATCGGCGGGCTCGATGCCGAGGATCTGCGCCGCATGGCCGGTATCCTCGACGAGGTCGCAGCGCGGCGCGATGCGGGCCATTGAAGCTCTCCCGGATGTCCCCGGCTTGACCCGCTGCCGGGCTGATGCGACACGGCGCCACCAACCTTTCGGCCTTTCCGGCCGACCCTAACCCGGACCCGACCGCTCATGACCAGCACCCGCACGGACGTCCTCGCCCTCGGCAACGCCATCGTCGATGTCCTCGCCTCGGCCGAGGAGGATTTCCTGATCGCGCAGAAGCTGACCAAGGGCGCGATGATGCTGATCGATGAGCCGCGTGCGGAATCGCTCTATGCGGCAATGGGTCCGGCGCGCGTCATCTCCGGCGGTTCGGCGGCGAACACCATTGCGGGCCTCGCTTCCTTCGGCGGCAAGGGCGCCTTCATCGGCAAGGTTAAGGCCGATGAGCTCGGCAAGCTCTACCGGCACGACCTGACTTCGCTCGGCGTCGCCTTCGGCACCGCCGACGCGGCGGACGGCCCGGCCACGGCCCGCTCCTTCATCATCGTGACGCCGGATGGCGAGCGCACGATGAACACCTATCTCGGCGCCTGCCAGGGTCTCTCGGTCGCCGATGTCGATGCAGCCGCCGTGGAGAGCGCCGACATCGTCTATCTCGAAGGCTATCTCTGGGATCCGCCGGCGGCGAAGGAGGCCTTCCGCAAGGCCTCGGAGATCGCGCATAAGGGTGACGGGCGCGTCGCCATCACCCTCTCCGATTCCTTCTGCGTCGACCGCTATCGCGACGAGTTCCTCGGCCTCGTCCGCAACCGCATGGTCGATCTCGTCTTCGCCAATGAGCACGAGCTGAAGAGCCTCTACCAGACCGCGGATTTCGACACGGCCCTGTCCTGGCTGCGTTCCGAGAACATTCTCGCCGTCGTGACCCGCTCGGAGAAGGGTGCGCTGGCGGTGACGCCGGACGGCATCGTCGAGGAGCCGGTCTTCCCGGTCGAGCGCGTTGTCGATGCGACCGGTGCCGGCGATCTCTTCGCCGCCGGCTTCCTCTATGGCCTGACCTCGAATCGTGAGACGCGCGATTGCCTGCGCCTCGGCGCGCTGGCCGCGGCCGAGATCATCTCGCATGTCGGCGCCCGGCCGGATGTGAGCCTGAAGACGCTGGCCGGGAACGAAGGGCTGCTGTGAGTTCGGATCGTGCCGGGCGAGGGCAGGGTCCGCTTGTCGACCTGCCGCTCCAGGTTCCAGAGCTCGGCCCGCACCACCGCGCGCGAGCATTGGAAGTAGACCGCCTCGACATGGACGATCATCACGCTCGCCGGCAGCTTTCCGGCCATCTCGAAGCGAGCGCACAACCCAGGATTGCAGGATAGCTCAGCGCGTCCGTTCACGCGCAATGTCTCCCCGCAACCGGGGATCAGGAAGAGCATTCCGATTCGATCGTCGGACAGGATATTCTTCAATGAATCCAGCCGGTTATTGCCTTTTCGGTCGGGAATCAGGAGCGTTTTCGCGTCCCGGACCGTGACAAAGCCCGGCAGATCCCCGCGCGGCGAACAATCCAGGCCCTCCGGACCGACCGTCGCGAGCACGAAAAACGGCGAGGCGGCGATCAGCGCTGCATAATTCTCGTCGACATGATCGATCTCCTTGAATCCCGAAGCCGGCGCGACGGGTGCGGGATAGGCGCGGGCGAGATCGTCGAGCGAAGCGATGCGGTGGTCGGACATACCGGTCTCCATGGAACGGCATATGTCTAGACTATTAAAGGTGACACCGCCACCGTCATTCCGGGCAAGCGAAGCGCAGACCCGGAATCCATCATAAGGTACCGCACCACTCTACGGTGGATTCCGGATCGTCGCCGCTTCGTGGGTTGTCCGGAATGACGGCGCACCGAAAAGCAAAACGCCCCGCATCCTGCGATGCGGGGCGTCTCGTTTCACGTGAATCGCGTGATGGGTCGGCTTACTCGGCCGCGCCCTGCTTCTCGCGGGACTTCTCGGCCTCGCGCTGCGCCTTGAGCTTCTCGGTCAGGTCCTCGCCGGTCGCCTGGTCGACGACCTTCATCGAGAGGCGGATCTTGCCGCGCTCGTCCTGGCCGAGGAACTTGACCTTGACCTTGTCGCCTTCCTTGACGACGTCCGAGACCTTCTGGACGCGCTGCGGAGCCAGCTCCGAGATGTGGACGAGGCCGTCCTTGGCGCCGAAGAAGTTCACGAAGGCGCCGAACTCCATGATCTTGACGACGGTGCCGTCATAGATCACGCCGACTTCGGCTTCCGAGACGATCGACTTGATCCACTTGATCGCCGCTTCGATCGACTTGCCGTCGGCCGAGGCGATCTTGATGGTGCCGTCGTCCTCGATGTTCACCTTGGCGCCGGTCTTCTCGACGATCTCGCGGATGACCTTGCCGCCCGAACCGATGACTTCGCGGATCTTGTCGACCGGGATCTTCATCGTCTCGATGCGCGGCGCGAACTCGCCGAGCTGGCTGCGCGAAGCGGAGAGCGCCTTGTTCATCTCGCCGAGGATGTGGTCGCGACCGCCCTTGGCCTGGTCGAGGGCGACCTTCATGATCTCCTCGGTGATGCCGGCGATCTTGATGTCCATCTGCAGCGAGGTGATGCCGTCCGCAGTGCCGGCCACCTTGAAGTCCATGTCGCCGAGATGATCCTCGTCGCCGAGGATGTCGGAGAGCACGGCGAAGCGTTCACCCTCGAGGATGAGGCCCATGGCGATGCCCGCGACCGGCGCCTTCAGCGGCACGCCGGCATCCATCAGCGCCAGCGAGGTGCCGCAGACGGTGGCCATCGAGGAGGAGCCGTTCGACTCGGTGATCTCCGAGACGACGCGGATCGTGTAGGGGAACTCCGACTTCGCCGGCAGCATCGGGCGGATGGCGCGCCAGGCGAGCTTGCCATGGCCGATTTCGCGGCGGCCGGGCGAGCCCATCCGGCCGGTCTCGCCGACGGAGTAGGGAGGGAAGTTGTAGTGCAGCAGGAAGGTTTCCTTGTAGGTGCCTTCCAGCGAGTCGATGAACTGCTCGTCATCGCCGGTGCCGAGCGTGGTCACGACCAGCGCCTGCGTCTCGCCGCGGGTGAACAGGGCGGAGCCGTGGGTGCGCGGCAGCATGCCGGCCTCGGCCACGATCTTGCGCACGGTCTTCAGGTCGCGGCCGTCGATGCGGGTGCCGTCGTCGAGGATGGTCCAGCGCACGACCTTGGCCTGGGCTTCCTTGAACTGGCCGCTGACCTGCTCCTTGGTGAAGGTGGTCTTGCCGTCCGGCTCGGCCGAGATCAGCGAGGCGACCTTGGCCTTGGCGGCRTCCAGCGCCTTGTAGCGCTCGGCCTTGGTGGTGATCTTGTAGGCGGCGCGCAGATCGGCGTCGACGAGCTTGAGGACGGCGTCCAGAACCACGGAGTTGTCGGCCGGGGTATAGTCGCGCGGCTCCTTGGCGGCCTTCTCGGCGAGGCGGATGATGGCGTCGATCACCGGCTGGAAATGCTTGTGGCCGAACATCACGGCGCCGAGCATCACGTCCTCGGGAAGCTCCTTGGCTTCCGACTCGACCATCAGCACGGCGTCCTGGGTGCCGGCGACGACGAGGTCGAGAACCGAGTCCTTCATCTCTTCGATGGTCGGGTTCAGCTTGTAGGCGCCGTCGATATAGCCGACGCGGGCACCGCCGATCGGGCCCATGAAGGGCACGCCGGAGAGCGTCAGAGCGGCGGAGGTCGCGACCATCGCCAGAATGTCGGGATCGTTCTCCAGGTCATGCTGGAGCACGGTGACGACGACCTGCGTGTCGTTCTTGTAGCCTTCGACGAAGAGCGGGCGGATCGGGCGGTCGATCAGGCGGGAGACCAGCGTCTCCTTCTCGCTCGGGCGCCCTTCGCGCTTGAARTAGCCGCCSGGGATGCGGCCGGCCGCGAAGGTCTTTTCCTGGTAGTTSACGGTCAGCGGGAAGAAGTCGAAGCCSGGCTTCGGCTCCTTSGCSGAGACRACGGTSGCGAGCACGACGGTCTCGCCATAGGTGGCCATCACGGCACCGTCGGCCTGGCGGGCGACCTTGCCGGTCTCGAGGACGAGCTTGCGGCCGCCCCAGATCAGTTCTTCGGTTTGGATGTCGAACATGTGATTCGTCTTTCGGTCGGGTTCGACCCGTCCGGTGCCTTCAGGCCCATGGGCAAGACGGCGGAACGCTCGGGTGGGAAAGGTTGTGCGCCCGAGCGCTCGGCGATCCTGCCATGGACGTCTGCGGCGCCCGGCGGGTCACGCGGGAAAGCCGCCCCATGCGGCCGCCGCGGCAGGCAGGCGCGCCGCCCCTGGCGGCCTCGCCCGAAAAGGAGCCGCCCGGAGCGCGATGCACCGGGCGGAAACGGTTTTCAGCCTTCGATCAGCGGCGGATGCCGAGCCGTTCGATCAGCGTCTTGTAGCGGCCTTCGTCCTTGCCCTTGAGATAGTCGAGCARCGAACGRCGCTGCGARACCAGCTTSAGCAGGCCRCGRCGCGAGTGGTTGTCCTTSRCRTGCGACTTGAAGTGGCCGGTCAGGTTGTTGATGCGCTCGGTCAGGATCGCGACCTGGACTTCCGGCGAGCCGGTGTCGTTCGGCTTGGTGGCGTATTCCTGAAGCAGCGCGGTCTTGCGCTCGGCAGTGATCGACATCGGGATATCCTCGTGTTCGGGTTGATCTGGCGGGCCAGGCCGGGATGTCGTCCAGCGAGGTCCGAAGCCCGCGAGCGCTTCATCGTGGAAGCGTCGCGCAGYCGGCCTTTTCGGTCCGGATGGGGGGCATATACACGAAATCGGCGGAAACGCCAGCGCCTCGCGGAACAGGACCGTCGGACCCCGGTTTCGCCACGGCGCCCGCAGGAGATCGGGATGGAGCTGATGAACCCGACAAGCCGCTCTGGTCGCCGATGCGGCGCTTCGTCGTCGGTCGCCCGCTCAGCCTCCTGAGCACGCCAAACGGCATCGCGGGCTCGCGCTCACGGGAGGTTGAGCGGGAGCGGGACCCGGCCGCTTGCCGATGGTGTCAGCCCGCGATCATAGCGCTGCTGCGCTTCCTCGATCTCGCCGATATGGGTTTCGGCCCAGAGCGTGAGCTGATGCACCGTCTGTGATAAGGTGCGGCCGAGTTCGGTCAGCGAGTACTCGACCGTGACCGGCACGGTCGCGAAGACCTCGCGCCGGACCAGCCCGTCGCGTTCGAGGCTCTTCAGCGTCTGCGACAGCATCTTCTGCGAAATGTTCTCGATCCGGCGTCTCAGCTCGTTGAAACGCAGCGTGCCGTCGTCGAGCGCGATTAGGATCAATACGGCCCAGGTATCGCCGATGCGGTCGAGCACACGGCGCGTCGGGCAGAGGGCCTGAAAAGGGTCGGGACGTCTGAGCATGGCGGTTTCCGGCAGGTGACCATGTCGCGCGAAAGTGCCTTCTTTACGGAACGTCGCGGCGTGATCAGATAGGTTCCATTGGAATGCAGGTATCCAGAAGATACCGGAAAAAGGAACCCATGTCATGAAAATCGCATTGATCGGCGCCAGCGGATTCATCGGCTCGCGCCTGCTCGCCGAGCTCGCCTCCCGCGGCCACACCGTGACCGCCATCGTCCGCAATCCTGAGAAGGTTGCGGCCAAGCCGGGCGTCACCGCCGTCAAGGGCGACGTCTTCGACAAGGATGGGCTCGCGAAGCTTCTCGCCGGCCATGATGCGGTGATCAGCGCCGTGCACTTCTCCGCCAGCGATCCGCAGACCCTGCTTGCGGCGGTGAAGCAGTCGGGCGTGAAGCGCTATCTCGTGGTCGGCGGCGCCGGCAGCCTCGAGGTGGCGCCGGGCGTCAAACTCTTCGACACGCCGGATTTCCCGGCCGCCTATCTCGACGAAGCCCGGAAGGGCGGCGCGTTCCTCGATCTCCTGAAGCCGGAGCAGGGCCTGGACTGGACCTTCCTGTCGCCCTCGGCGCTGATCCAGCCCGGCGAGCGCACGGGGAAGTTCCGTCTGGGGACGGACCAGCTCCTGGTCGATGCCAAGGGCAACAGCGCGATCTCGGCCGAGGATTATGCCGTGGCGATGGTGGACGAGTTGGAAAAGCCGGCTCAWAGCCGTCGCCGCTTCACCGTCGGCTACTGATCGATTCTCCGAACCATCGAAAAATGAAAAGGCCGCGCCCTCTTTCCAAGGCGCGGCCTTTTTAACCTGTCCGGCGTTGCCTCAAGCCTTGTGGAAGCGCTTCTCGCCGATGCTGAGCGTACCGCGCTTGAGCTTGCCGAGGGCGACCCAGCCGGATTCGCCTTCGAAATAGAGCTTCGAGCGATCGACGGCGTAGCGTCCGCTATGCCGGGCCCCGAGCTCGGGCTTCTGCTTGTGGAACTGCCCGTCCGGCCTCAGATCGATCAGGATGGCGCCGTCTTCCGTCTTCCAGGTGCCGATGGCGGCCTGCTCGAAGGGGGACGGGGCGTCGGTCTCGTGGAAATCGATCTCGAGCGGGCGAATGTCTCGGCTGCGCGGCGCAATGCCGGTGGCGAGCTGGCCGAGAGCCTGAAGAACCTGGCTGAGCTGCATCGGTCCGGTCTCCCTGAAAATGAGAAAACCCTGCACCCGCTCTGGTGAGCGGAACAGGGATTCGACGACGAGCACGCGCTGGCGAAACCTGCGATGTCGAAGCCGTATGAAGAATGATTGTCGAAGGTGGCGCCTGYTGGGCATGATTGYGGCGGCACAAAGCTTAGATAGGCGCGAAGCGCCTCATTGCAAGAGCCGCGGTCTTCCGCGGCCGGGCTCGGTCGATCCAAGCCGTTGATGTCTCAAGGAAACGGCGCCTTTCGGCGCCGTTAGGATCTGTGGCGATGCTGKKTTCGTGGCGCGTGGTGCGCCTCAGAACTCTTCCCATCCGGTGTCGATGGCGCGTCCATTGGCGACCTTGCGGG
>NZ_JBFRDQ010000235.1:0-5991 GCF_052113865.1 Allobosea sp. TAB14
GAATTCCTCGCCGAAGATGCGCCCACCTTCGAGAAAGCCGAGCAGGCCGAGCCGATGTCCGATCGTGACGCACGTGATGCCGGCTCGGGCAAAGACCGCTCCGTCATAGACGGGCCGGCTTGTCCCCCCGACGGACTGGCCGCCGCCATGCAGCCAGACCAGCACCGGATGCGGCCCCGCCTCGGCCGGCGACCAGATGTTGAGATAGAGGCAATCCTCGCTCGTCGGCACGGCGGGCATGGCGTCGGGATCGCCGGGATAGAAGCCCGGATCGGCTGGCTGCGGCGCTGCCGGCGCGAAGGTCGTTGCCTCGCGCAGGCCGGTCCAGGGCGCAAGCGGCTGCGGCGGACGGAAGCGCAAGGGACCGATCGGCGCGGCGGCATAGGGCACACCCTTGAATGACCGGATCCCGCCGGAGAGCACGCCGCGCAGCCGGCCGAAGGGCGTATCGACGGTGAGAGCTTCGCCGGAGCGGGCGCTTGCGGATGGATCGAGTGACATGGGTGCGGATGTGTCGCGATGCRGCTGCGGCCGTGGGTCATACCGGGCCTTCACCGGAGTGCCCGCTGCCGGCGATGCGAGGCAGCAGGCGCTCCGGGAATTGCGGCAGGGCAGAGCGCCGGAGGCCTATTTGCGGGCGATGTTCCAGTAGACCGGCGCCGGCGGGGTCAGGAGCCCGGTCAGATCAGTGCGATAGGCCCGGATCTGATATTGGACGCCGATCGGGACATAGGGAACGGTCTGAGCCGCGCGCAATTGGATCTTCTCCGCCAGCGCCTTGCGCTGCGCGCCGTCAGAAAGATCGGAAAAAGCGGCCCGCATCTTTTCGATATCGGCATCGCAGGGCCAGCCGAACCAGGCCTTCTCACAGTTCGAGCGAAGGCCGAGATGGCTGACCGGCTCCATCATGTCGAGCCCGCCCGGCCCCGAGATGAAGATCGACCAGCCGCCCTTGCCGACCGGCTCCTTGCTGGCTCGGCGGGCGACGACCGTCGCCCAATCCATCGCCTGCACATCGGTCTTGAAGCCGATGCTCTTCAGCAAGGCTTCGGCCACCATGGTGAAAGCGTGGATATTGGCATTCTCGGTGGCGTCGAGCAGCACCACCGGAGTGCCGTCATAGCCGGCTTCCTTCAGGAGGGCCTTGGCCTTGTCGAGATCGACCGCTGGAAAGCCGGCCTCGGTGAAATAGGGAGACGAGCAGACGTAGAAGGAGCGACAAGGCTTGCCGAGGCTCGGATCGTCGATCACCGCGGAGAGGAACTCCGCACCGTCGACGGCATGGAGCAGGGCCTGCCGCAGCTTCGGATTGTCGAATGGCGGCTGGGTCGAGTTGATACGGATCTGCTGGGCGACGCCGATATCGTCCTGGCGCTCGAGAGCGATGTCCTTCGACGCCTTGGCGAGCGGAATGAGATCGCCGGGAATCTCCTCGCTGATATCGAGTTCACCCTTGATCAGGGCGTTGATCGCGGTCTGCTGGTCCGGGATGATCTGCCATTCGACACGATCGACCTTGACCACCTTGCCGCCGGAGAGGCCGGCCGGCGCCTCCGGGCGGGGCTTGTATCCAGCGTTCCTGGTGAACACCAGCCGGGCGCCGGCCAGCCATTCGTCCTTCTTGAAAACGAATGGGCCGGAGCCGGTGTGATCTGTCACCGCCTGATTGGGTGGCGTCGCCGAAGCGACGCGGGCCGGCATGATGAACGGCACGGGCGCGCCTGGCTTGCCGAGGGCGTCCAGCACCATTCCCCAGGGCGAGGTCAGCGTCAGGCGGACCGTCTTCGCATCGACCGCCTGCCAGCTCGCACCACGCTGGTTGAGCTGCTGCCCTATGCTGTCGTTGACGCTCCAGCGCTTCAGCGAGGCGATCACGTCGTCAGCCGTCACGGGCTGGCCGTCGCTGAAAGCGAGGCCATCGCGCAGGACGAAGGTCCACACCTTGCCATCGGCAGAGGTGTCCCAGCTTTCGACCATTTGCGGCTTGATCGCCAGCTTGTCGTCCACCGCGAACAGCGTGTCGTAGACCATGTAGCCGAAATTCCGGGCCATGGAATCCGAGCCGAGGAGCGGATCCAGCAGCTTCACGTCTCCGGACGGTTTGACCTTGAGAACGCTCTCGGCGATGGCCGGCCCCGTCAACACGAGCATGGCACCGGCGAAAAGCGCCGCCGTCACTGTTTTCAGACTCATTGTCCTCCCCCCTTTTTATTGTTCGATGAAGTGATGCGCGGCCCTGTTCTCGGCCGCTTCCGCGGGTCGCATCGCGCCCCGTTGCAGATAGGCGTGGGTGGCTAGCGCCAGCCCGGCGGCCGGCTCCCGCCCCAATTCCGCATTCGCGAAGGTGAGGTTCACGGCTGCGGCTCCGCCGAACAGGCTGGCCTCGATGCCGCCGAGCACGCTGGCATGCATCTTTTCGCCCAATTCCGCGGGCCAGCCGGCCACCACCACCCGTCGGATCGGCGTCAGGTTGAGCGCATTGCCGATGGCGTGTCCGAGGCGCGCCAAACGCGTCGCGAGGTCGGCCTGCGCGCGGGTCGACAGTTTGAGCCGGCCCGCCTGCCATTCGTCCATCGCCAGCAAGTCCTGCTCGCGCAGGCCGATGGCCGGCGCGACGGCCGCCGTGGACACATAGGCCTCGAGACAGCCGGAATGGCCGCAGCGGCAGCGGGGCCCGCGGGGATCGAGCACCATATGGCCGATCTCGCAGGCGGCCACGTCCCCGCTCGCGGCGAAATCATCGACCAGGGCGGCGGCCACGCCATGGCCGACGAAGGCGTAGAAATAGGGGCCGCCGGCAAGATCGACACCGAGCTTCAGCCGATGGGCGACGGCGCGGGTCACGATCGAATTCGCCGCGAGCAGCGGCACCGAAGGCAGTGCGGCCTGGATCTCCCTCAGGAGCTCGGCGGGGTCGAGCGCGATGATCGGATTGGCGCGCAGATTCTCATGATAGCCCGGGATCGACACCGCGAGCTGGCAAAGCCGGATGCCCGCCCGGTGCAGATGATCGGTGAGCTGATGAAGAGCGCGGCGATAGGTCGACCTCACCGTTTCCGGCTCTGCGCCGTCCGGCAAATCCAGCCATTCGGAAAAGCGGATCTCGCCGGTCAGCGACCCGACGCCGATATGGACACGGCTGCCGGAGAACTCGATCGTGCCGACATAGAGATCGTTACTTAATGTAAGAAAGGAGCTCGGACCGCCCTGGTAAGGCGCGGTGCGCTTCGACTCGTCGATCAGCCGCTCGGATTTCAGCTCGGCGACGATGCGCGAGATGCTCGCATCGGTCAGCCCGACATGATCGGCCAATGCGGGGCGAAACGAGCCGCCGGAGCACCAGAGATAGCGCAGGACAGCCGATCGCGTTTCCCGCCGGCTTCGCGGCTCCCGCATGCATCCTCCCGAGTTTATTTTTACTTTATGTAACGATGCTGCTGTGCGCTGGCGATCTTGTCAATATCGCCATACCGGCTCTCGGAATGGAAACGCCATGCAGGTGGTGGCAAGCGTGGGGCAGACAGGCCGACGCCCTGCTCGACTCGGGGCCGGACGTCAGGCGAGACAAAAGGCAACCCTGCTTCCGGGCGACGAGCGAGAGGCCACTGGCGGCTGGGCCCTCCCCGCAAACGTTGCGCAATCCCGATGCCGCATGTGGACGAACGCGCCCTACTGCGCGCAGCGCGTCTGCAAGGAGCCGCCTACGTATCTCGGATGGGTCAGCCGTAACGAGGAGAGCCGCCCGCCGCTCAGATATCGAGAAGCCCGGCCAGGCTTTTCGCCGCTTGCTCGATGTCGGCTTGGAGGGATCGTCTGGCCGCCGCGGCATCCTTGCCTAGCAACGCCGCATGGATCGCCTTGTGGTCGCGATTGGCGCTCGTCCAGTTGTCGGTCTCTTTGAGCAGGTTGATGTAGGGCCCGATCTGCAGCCAGAGCGACTCGATGATGGCCATCAGGGCCGGCGAGGCGGCGGCCTTGTAGATGGTGAAGTGGAAGTCGCGATTGGCCGGCACATAGCGGGCGCGGTCCTTCTCGGCCTTCGCGGCGTCCATGATCGCAATCAGCTCTTCCAGATGGCGCAATTGCGCCGGCGTGATCGCCGCAGCGGCCCACTCCGTGGCCATGCCCTCGATCTCGCAGCGGACGCGCCTGAGGTCGTCGAGTCGTTCGGCGCTGAGCGGCGGGATGCCGACGGAGCGGCCAGCCACCACGGTCAGGGCCTTTTCGGCGACGAGCCGGTGCAGCGCCTCCCGCACCGGCATGGCGCTGACGCCAAAGGCCTCGGACAGGCTGCTCACCGTCACCGTACGGCCCGGCTCGATGTCGCCGTTCAGGATCATCTCCCTGATCCGGCCATAGACATGCTCCTGGATCGTCGCGCGGGAGATGGGTGAGTAAGGCAGCTCCTGAGGGCGCACGAGGCTCATCGTCTTGAAATCCAAGGTGTTCGTCGGGGCGACCATAGCGGTCGCGGGCTCGACATCAAATCCGCATTGCATTGATATATGATTTGTGATCTTTGATCAAAAGAAACGAGGCGCCGGTCAAGGCGCCCTGACGATTGAACGCCACCGCGTCGGGGAGRACCTCATGATGAAAAAGAAGCACTTGATGGCTGCTGCCGCCGCGCTGGCCTTGTCCGCAGCCGGAGTCTCCGCCGCGCAGGCCCAGGCCAAGCACAAGATTTTCCTGTCGATGAGCTATATCGGCAATGATTGGCAGGGTGAGGCCGCCAACATGATCAAGGCCATGGCGGCGTCCAAGACGATGGCCGACAAGGTCGACCTGCAGGTCCAGGTCGCCGGCCCCAACGCCCAGCGCCAGATCCAGCAGATCAACGCCATGGTCCAGGCCGGCGCCAAGGCGATCATCGTCTTCCCGATCTCGCCGACGGCGCTCAACGCCGCGGTGAAGAACGCCTGCGAGAAGGGCGTGACCGTCATTGCCTATGACGGCGAGATCACCGAGCCCTGCGCCTACAACGTCGCGATCGATCAGGAGGAGGCCGGGCGCGTCACCGCCGAATGGCTGGTCAAGAAGCTGAACGGCAAGGGCAACATCGTCTCGATCACCGGCGTGCCCGGCACTTCGGTCGACACGCTGCGCACCAAGGCGGCAAAAGAGGTCTTCGCCAAGCATCCCGACATCAAGATCGTCAACGAGGCGGTCGGCATGTGGAGCCAGGCGGTCGCGCGCACGGAGCTGTCGAAGATCCTGGCCACCCGCAAATGGGACCAGATCGACGGTCTCTGGATGCAGGTCGGCTGCTACACCGCCAATACCATGCAGATCGAGGCCGGCATCCCCGAGGACAAGCTGAAGCCCTGCGCAGGCGAAGGCTCCAATGGCGGGCGTGTGCAGATGCTGCCCACCGGCACCGAGGTCGAAGGCGCCAACGGCACCTACAAGCCGATGGCCGCGCCGCGCATCTCCTACGCCTCGCCGCCCTATTCCGGCGCGCTGGCGCTGAAGCTCGCCGTGGCGAAACTGGAAGGCAAGGACGTGCCGAAGAAGACCGTCCTGCCGCTGCCGGTCGTCACCAACGAGACGATCAAGCTCTGCCAGGAAGGCACCTGGGACGAAATGAAGGCCGGCTGCAACGCCTTCAAGCCCTCGATCGTGACCAATCCCGGCTGGTTCGCCTCGATCTTCTCGAGCGAGACGCCCGAGATCGGCCTCAACGCCGCCCTCGTCGGCCAGCCCGAGAACTGATCGCAGAATCGCCGCGCCCGGTTAGGGCGCGGCAGGAGGATCCTGCTCGTTCCTTCAGCATCGGATTTTTCCGAAAAGTGGATTCCACTTTTCGGCCCGGTGCTCCAGCGCCCGGCGGCGCCACGTCGCCCGGCATCCCGCTACCGCCAACGCAGGAAGGACGGCCGCCCGTGCTTCAGCGCGAGATTTCCCCTGACGGCGCCCCTGTCGCGATCGCCGCCCGCGACATCCGCAAGGTTTATGGCGCGACTATCGCCGTCAACGATGTCGGCTTCGACA
>NZ_JBFRDQ010000236.1:0-11234 GCF_052113865.1 Allobosea sp. TAB14
TCGTTGCTGCGAGCGCTCTTCGTCCAGCTCTCCAACCCCAATACGGCGATCTTCTATGCGTCCATGTTCGCCGCGCTGCTGCCGTCCCCGACACCGTCCTGGATGTTTTTTGTTCTGCCGCCGATGCTCTTCCTGATCGAGTTCGGCTGGTACACGGTCGTGGCCGTCGGCTTCTCGTCCCGCACGCCGCAGGCGGCCTATCTCCGCTCCAAGGTCTGGATCGACCGAACCGCCGGAGCTGTGGTCGGAGCCCTGGGCACCAAGCTGATGGTGGACAGCCTGCGCTCGTCTGCCTGAGCTCATTTGCCGGCTCTAAGCCACCGCTCAGAAGCAGATGCTTCCGCGCTCACGGGGACGAAGGGCAACATTTGCCCCGTGGCTGCCCCGACATAACCTCCGGCCTACTTCCCTTGCGGCCGCGGCGGGGTCGCCACCGCCGGCAGCGATTTGAGATATTCCGCCATCGCCGCCCGGTCGGCGTCGGAAAGCTGTGCGGTGTTGCGCACGACATCGGCCATCGGCCCGCCGACGCTGTCGAAGCTCGGGGTGAAGCCGGTCTTCAGCAGCTCCGCGATCTCCTCCTTGGACCATTTGCCGAGCCCGTCGGCCTCGTCCTGCGTGATGTTCGGCACGGTGCCCTTGCCCTCGGGATCGGGGCCGCCGGCGAAGCGCGTCGCCGGGATGACGGCGCCGAACGCGTTGCGGCTGGAATGGCACTCGGCGCAATGGCCGGGACCGTTCACCAGATAGGCGCCGCGATTCCAGGCCTCGCTCTTGGTCGGATCGGGCTTGAAGGAACCGCCCTGGAAGAACAGCAGCTTCCAGCCGCCGACCAGGCGCCGGATGTTGAAGGGGAAGCGCAGTTCATGCGCCGGCGCCCGGCCCTCGACCGGCGACAAGGTGCGGATATAGGCGAAGAGATCGGCGAGTGCCTTGGGTGGGATCAGCCGGTAGGAGGTGTAGGGAAAGGCCGGGTAGAGATGCTCGCCCTGCCGCCCGATGCCGGCCGCCATCGCATCGACGAAATCCTGGACGCCCCAGTTGCCGATGCCGTCGCGCGTATGCGGCGAGATGTTGGGCGCGTGGAAGGTGCCGAAGGGCGAGGCCAGCGCCAGCCCGCCGCCGAGCCGCGTGCGATCATCCTGTCCCGGCGTGGCATGGCAGGAGGCGCAGCCGCCGGCCGCGAAGAGCAGCTTGCCGTTCTCGAGGTCGGGCGCCGGCAAGGCACCGATCTCCGGCGCGGGCGAGACGATGCGCGGGTCGGTTAGCAGGTAGAAGCCGCCCAGCGCGACGGCCGCCAGCAGGACGAGCGTGACCAGAAGGCGGCGCAGCAGCAGCATCGCGAACTCCCCAATCCCTTCGGCAGACCGGTGCATGACCGTGCCGCCTCAGGACGGCGCCGTGAACAGGCTATCTCACATCAACCTAACTCTAACGTGGCCGCCGCGCGAAAGCTCCCATCCGAGACGAAAAAGCGGGCGGCCAGCCATGGCGCCCGCTTCACCGCGCAGCTTTGGACGGCCGGGCCGCGCCTCACTTCTTGATGCGGTAGGCCTCGTGGCAGGCGCCGCAATTCTTCGTCGCCGCGCCGAAAGCGGTCCGGAAGTCGGCGAGATCGCCGGCCTTGGCGCCCGCCTCCGCATCCGCCTCGAACTTGGCGAAGGCCGCCTTGAATCCGGCCTGATCCTCCCAGACCTTCGGCGAGGCCGTGGTCTCGCCCCCGCTCTTGGAGCTGTCCGGGAACAGCGTCGGCATCTTCTTGGCGGCATCGGCATAGGTCTTGAAGACGGACTGCGCCTTGCCTGCATCGAATGGCGTGTCGCCCTTGGCCATGGCCGCGCCTTCGCGCGTCGCGGCGCTGACCGCCTTCATCGTCTGCTGACGTTCGGCGATCGGGTTCGTCTCCGCCATCGCGGCGGTGACGCCGAGCGCGAGGCTCAGGAGCACGAAAGCGGTGCGGATCATTCAGGTCCCCTTCGAGGCAAGGTCGCAATCGTCTGGGCGCCGGACGGCGCCGTTTTGAACTCGTCCAGATCAAACGATGATCGCGCCGCCGCCAAGTCGCTTTTGCGTGAGCGGACTTGCAAAGCTGCAAATCCGCCCTTGCATCAAAGCCGGTAGCCGGCCTCCTTCAGCGCGTTGAACACCTTCACCGGCGTCGCCGGCATGTCGATCGCCTTGATCCCGGCGGCGCGGTCGAGCGCATCGACCATCGCGTTCATCACCGCCGGGCAGGCCCCGATGGCGCCGGCCTCCCCCGCCCCCTTCACGCCGATGGCGTTGGTGAGGCAGCGGACATTGCGCGTCTCGAAATGGAAGTTCGGCACGTCGATGGCGCGCGGCAGCGCATAGTCCATGAAGGTCGCGGTCAGCATCTGGCCGTCGGGATCGAAGCGGATCTCCTCCATCAGCGCCTGGCCGATGCCCTGCACGGCGCCGCCATGGACCTGCCCCTGCAGCAACAACGGGTTCAGCGTCACGCCGAAATCGTCCACCACCACATAGTTGAGGATCTCGGTCTGGCCGGTGCCGGGGTCGATCTCGAGCTCGCAGACATGGGTGCCGTTCGGATAGGTCGCCTCCGGCGGCGTCCAGCTTTGATGGACCTTGAGCATCGTTGGCGTCGCACCCGGCAGCGCCGCGATGGCGGCGAGGTCGAGCTGCTTGTCCGTGCCGACGATCCGAACCGCGCCATTGGCGATCTCGAGGTCGCCCACGGCCGCCTCGAGCGTCTCCGAAGCGAGCTGCTTGAGGTTGTCGGTCAGGATCTCCGTCGCCTTGTTGAGCGCCGCCCCGCCCACGGGGATCGAGCGCGAGCCGCCGGTGCCGGAGCCGGTCTCGACCCGGTCGGTATCGCCCTGCACGACGCGGATGCGGTCCATCGGGATGTCGAGATGCTGCGAGACGAGCTGCGAATAGGCCGTCTCATGCCCCTGCCCGTTCGACTGCGTGCCGATCAGCACGGTGACGGTGCCGTCCTTCTCCAGGATCACGGTCGAGCTCTCAGGCCCGCCGCCGCCGCAGGCCTCGATATAGCTGGCCATGCCGATGCCGCGGATCTTGCCGGCCTTGGCCGCAGCCTTGTGGCGGGCCTTGAAGCCCTTCCAGTCAGCCACCTGCATGGCATGGCGCATATGGCCCTCGAACTCGCCGGAATCGTAGACCGGGCCGGTCTGGGTCTTGTGCGGCATCTCGGACGGCTTGACGAAGTTCTGCGCCCTCACCGCGTCCGGCGTCTTGCCGGTTTCGCGCGCGATGGCATCGACCAGCCGCTCGATCAGRTAGGCGGCCTCSGGRCGCCCGGCKCCRCGATAGGCRTCGAYCGGCGTGGTGTKGGTSAAGACSCCRCGGAASMGCACATGCACGGCCGGGATRTTGTAGCAGCCCGGCGTCATCGTCGTGCCGACCCAGGGGATGAACGGCCCGTATTGCGAGAGCCACGCCCCCATCTCGGCCGAAAGATCGACCTTGAGGCCGATGAACTTGCCCTTGGCGTCGAGCGCCATGGTCGCGGTGGCGAGGTTGGCGCGGCCATGGGTGTCGGCGAGGAAATGCTCGTTGCGGTCGGCGACCCAGCGCACCGGGCGCTTCAGCTTTTCCGCCGCGATCATCGCCAGCGGATATTCCCGGTAGAGGAAGATCTTGGTGCCGAAGCCGCCGCCGACATCCGGCGTCACCACGCGGATGCGCTTGGGATCGACCTTGAGCACATAGGTCGCGATGAGGTCGCGCATGCCATGGCTGCCCTGGCTGCCCAGCGTCAGCGTCCAGCGCTTCTCGGCCTTGTCGTATTCGGCAACGCAGGCGCGCGTCTCCATGTAGTTGGAGGCCAGCCGGTTGTTGACGATGGTCAGGGAGACCGTGCGCGCCGCCTTGGCGAAGGCTTTCTCGGTCTTCTCGCGGTCGCCCTGCTCGGCCTCGAAGGCGACATTGCCCGGCCTGTCCGCCCAGACCTGCGGCGCGCCMTTCGCCAGCGCTTCTTCGATGCCGGTCACGGCCGGCAGCGGCTGCCAGTCGATCTCGATCGCCTCGGCGGCGTCACGCGCCTGCGCCAGCGTCTCGGCGACGACGAAGGCGACGGCCTCACCGACATGGCGCACGGTATCGCGCGGCAGCACAGGCACCGGCAGCGATTGCGACATCTCGCCCGAGACGGTCTTGATATGGCCCTTGCACGGCAGGTCGCCGTATTCAGCGACATCCTCGCCGGTCAGGACGAGCTTCACGCCCTTCATCCTGCGGGCTGTCTCCTTGTCGCGGATGGTGAAGCGCGCATGGGCATATTGCGAGCGCAGCACATAGGCATGCAGCGCGCCTTCAACCGCGATGTCGTCGGTATAGCGGCCGGTGCCGGTGGTCAGGCGCTGATCCTCGACCCGCCGCACGGGCTGGCCGAAACCGAATTTCATGGGACGCATGAGGCATATCCTCAGTTGGCTCTAATGAAAGAGTGGAACAGAAACCGCATGTCGTCAGCCCCGGCGCCCTATGCGTCGGGGCTGCGTTCAACGCATTGCGTCAGCGGGAGAAACGCACCGCCGATTCCGAAAGCGTGATCATCGTGTTGTAGCTGCTCACGATCCAGTTGGCGTCGTTCGCCGCGCCGCGCCGGACATCGCCCTTGCTCTTGGCGAGCTTGCTGCTGAAATCGCGCAGCCTGCCGAGCCAGGAGCTCGCCTGGCTGTCCACGAAGAGCGACTTGCCCGGGTTCTTGTCCTTGAAATCGTCCATCTCGCGGACCGCCCCGGCATAGCCGGCGACCGCAGCATCGAACGCCTTGAGGTCGACGATCGGCTTCTCGTTTGACGGCATCAGGTCGATGACCGCCCGGGCGTTGACCATCACGTTGCGGACCTGCCAGCGCGCGGACTTGCCCTCGCGGCTCTCGAGCGCGGCCAGCTCCTGCGCGTCGAGCGCCGTCTTGTAGACGCGCATTCCGGCGTCGAGCCTGGCGCGCAGCTCGAGGAAGGTCTTCGCCGCCGGCACCATCTGCGCATGCAGCTTCTGCCCTTCGGCAAGGTTGTCGTCGCGATAGTCCTTGCGGTCATAGTAGCGCTCGGCCCGGGTGATCAGCGGCGCCAGCTCCTGATAGGCCTTGATGTAGCTGAGCACCGTCGCGTCGATCTCCGGCAGTTTCGGGGCGCGCGCCGCCGCATCTTCCGCCTTCTGGATCTCCCCGGTGACGTCGTAGAGGCTGTAGAGCCCGTAATCGATGTAGCGCTCCTTGCCGGTCGGCCCCTTCTTCATGTCGACCCAGCTCGCATAGCGCTCCCAGGACTGGATCGCGCGCAGCGTGCGGTTCATCAGCGCCGTATAGGCGTTCGACTTGGAAATGGCGGCCTGCAGCTCGGCCTCGCCCGCCGGGGCCGAGGCTGCGCTCTGGGCCGGAACGCTCTGCGCCGACACCATCGCTGGCGAGGCGGCGACGATGGCGGCGGCACAAACCGCGCTGCGAAGCAGAATACGGATAGGCATGGCAGTAATCCTGGTCTTGAACGGGCCGGCGGAACGCGACCCATCCGGTCAGTCGAAGGAGATCGCCTCCCCTCGCATCGCCCAATCCTTGAACCCGCCGACATAATGGCTGTCGATGTCGAGCCCGGCCGATTGCGCGAAGGCCAGCGCATGCCGCGAGCGGACACCCGCCGCGCAGGAAAAGACGATGCGCTTGCCCGGCTCGTCCGGCAGGTCGGCCGGGTCGAACTGGGAGAGCGGCCGCGAGACGGCTCCGGGAATATGCCCGGCTGCGAACTCATGCGGCTCGCGGACATCGACGAGCAGGATCGAGCCCTCGGCGAGGCCCGCCTTGATATCGTCGATGTCGAGGTCGTTCACGGTCATGGCGGGTCGCTTCCTTCGCTGCATCCGGAAGCGGAGATAAGGCGGCCGCGCCCGAACGCCAATGCCTCAAACACCCCGAAACGGCGGTGCGGCATGACACGCGGTTTCCTTGTCGCGGCGTCGCGCATGATGGGCCGGGTCCAGGTCGGACTCGACCTGGGCGACGCCGGTGGTGTTGCCGAGCGCGAGGATGATCTTCTCCGCCTCTTCCGTCGAGACGGCCTTGCCGGAGACCTTCACCTTGTCGCCGTCGATCTGGATGTTGACGTCGGACGGCAGGCCATGGCCAGCCAGTTCCTTCTGTAGGTTATCGGCCGTCGCGGCATTGGCCGGGGTCGATCCGAAGATCTTGGCACCGGCTTCTTTGATGAAACTGAACAGACCCATGGATACCTCCTTGGTTTGGCAAGCCATCAAGCCCGGTCTGAACGTCCTGCGCAAGGCTTGCTTGCCGATTCCGTCCGAAGTTCAAGCAGTCTAACCCGGTTTGCGGTCATTTTCTCCGTGGGCGCACGACAGTTTGCCGACAGCCGCGCTTCACCGCACGCCGCGCGGCTGGCAAAACACGCATCCTTACAGAATCGGAGTTCCCATGATGCTGACGCTCGCCCAGGCCCAGGCGATTCTCTCCGCCGCACTCGCCCACGCCACCGAAAACGCGTTCAAGCCGCTCGCCATCGCGGTCATCGACGCGCGCGGAGCGCAGAAGAGCTTCGCCGCCCAGGACGGCACCAGCCTCAAGCGCGGCGAGATCGCGTTCGGCAAGGCCCATGGCGCGGTCGCGCTCGGGCTCGGCTCGCGCGCGCTCCACAAGATGGCGCAGGACAGGCCCTATTTCATCGAGGCGGCCACCCATGCGGTCGGCGGCCTGCTCATGCCCGTGCCCGGCGGCGTGCTGATCCGCTCGTCCGAGGGTGAGCTGCTCGGCGCGGTCGGCATCTCCGGCGATACCTCCGACAATGACGAGGCCGCAGCGCTGGCGGGCATCGCGGCGGCCGGTCTGCGTGCCGAGACTGGCGCCTGAGCCCGATCCGGACTTGCCAAGCGGCAGGCGAAGGCTCATCTCCACCTCCGGCAAAGTTCGTTAAAACGCACGGTTTGGACCGGATCGAAGGCAGGACCATGAGCGACGCGGCAGCCAACGAAAACGAAGTCATCACGACGGACGTCGTCATCGTCGGCGCCGGTCCCTGCGGCCTGTTCGCCGTCTTCGAGCTGGGCCTGCTCGACATCCGGGCCCATCTCGTCGACATCCTGCCGAAGGTCGGCGGCCAATGTGCCGAGCTCTATCCGGAGAAGCCGATCTACGACATCCCCGGCTTCCCGATGGTCACCGGCCAGGCGCTGGTCGACAACCTGATCGCCCAGATCAAGCCCTTCGGCCCGACCTTCCATCTCAACCAGATGATCGAGTCGGTCGAGCCGACGGGCAGCCCCGAGGCACCGCGCTTCCGCGTCACCACCGACGCCGGCACGGTCTTCGACACCAAGACCGTCGTCATCGCCGCCGGCGGCGGCTCCTTCCAGCCCAAGAAGCCGCCGATCCCCGGTATCGAGAACTACGAGAACGGCTCCATCTTTTATGCCGTGCGCAGGATGGAGGCCTTCCGCGGCCGCAACATCCTGATCGTCGGCGGCGGCGACTCGGCGCTGGACTGGACGCTCAGCCTCCAGCCCGTCGCAGCCCGCGTCACGCTGATGCACCGCCGCGACGATTTCCGCGCCGCGCCGCATTCGGTCGAGCAGATGCGCGCTCTCGTCGCCGAGGGCAGGATGGACATGAAGCTCGGACAGGTCACCGGGCTCAAAGGCGAGAACGGCAAGCTCGAGGCCGCGATCTGCCGGGACAATGCCGGCGAAACCTTCGAGATCGCCTGCGATACGATGCTGCCCTTCTTCGGGCTGACCATGAAGCTCGGCCCCATCGCCGATTGGGGCCTGAACCTGCACGAGAACCTGATCCCGGTCGACACCGAGAAGTTCGAAACGAGCGTGCCCGGCATCTTCGCCATCGGCGACATCAATGCCTATCCGGGCAAGCTGAAGCTGATCCTCTCCGGCTTCCACGAAGCCGCGCTCTGCGCCCAGAAGGTCCACCGCTACGTCTATCCGGAGAAGCGGCTGACCTTCCAGTACACGACATCCTCGACCAGCCTGCAGAAGAAGCTCGGCGTCGCCTGAGATCGCGCGACGACCTGCTTCATCATTGCGAGCGTAGCGAGGCAATGACGGAGACCGGACTCGGCGCTTTCCCGCTCAGTGCGCCTCGGTCTCGCCGAAGATCCGGGCGGAGGCCGTGCCATTGCGCGATGCGGCGCCCGGCTGGGTGGCCCCGAGGCCGAGCGAATCGCGCACGGCCGGCGAAGGCCCCGCCAGGATCCGGTCCGCGCCCGGCGCCGCCACGATCTGCGGCTCGTCCGGGTCATAGGGCGGTGGCGGCGGCAAGGTGTCTTCCGGCTCCTGCGGCGAAATCCGGGCCCTGAGCTCCGCGATCGCGCCCGAAAGCGGCTGGAAGCTGAAGGTGACCTTATGCGTGCCGGCCGGCACCTGCACGGCGCGGAACAGCACATTGGCCTTGAGAATCTCGGTGTCGACGCCGTCGACCTGCGCGCGCCACCAGGGGTGCCAGACATCGTTGAGCACGACGAAGCCCGCGGCCGGCGTGGTGACCTCGACCTCGACCTCGGTGTTGCGGTATTTCGTCAGCTTGACCTCGGCCTGCACCGCGGCCGGTCCCTCGGGCGCGGCGACCGGCGGCTCGGCGTCGAGCAGCACCGCCTGCTGCGGGTCGATGTCGGGCCAGCGGCCCGAGAGCTTCATGCTCTCGAAATCGGCGAAGGCCCAGCCGCCGACGAACTGCACGCGCGGCAGGGCGTTCGGGTTCTCGTAGACATAGCCCTGCTTGGTCCGGGCGAGCAGCGTCAGATCACCCGGCTTCAGGGTGCGGTCGACCTGCTCGATCGGCACGGGCGAGGCGATGTAACGCAGGCCGAGCAGGTTCGCGAGCCGGCTGTTGTAGGAGGGGAACAGCGGCGTGAACTTGCGGTCGCCGGGATTGGCGATGCCGTCCCCGGTGCCGACCGCCTCAGAGAAATCCTCGAGGCGCAGGGGGTTGTAGCCCAGCGTATGGTCGAAGCCGTGCACCATGCCGGCATTGGGCCACTCGAATCCCATGCCGAGCAGCTCCACCCGGTCGCGGCGGGGCGACCCCGCCGGCTGCGCCGTCAACTGCTTGAGCAATGCGATGGTCTGGTTGTGCGTCGTCGGCCGCAGCACGTCGTAGAGCTGCGGCGGAAGCGCGGTCGATTCGTTCGGGCCGTTATTGACGCCGAGATCGGAGGCGACGACGCCCGTCACCAGCACCATCGCCGCGACCRGCGCGAGCGCCCCGCGCCAGCGCTGCAGGACGACAAGCAGCGCCACGGCCGCGCCGAACCAGCCCAGGGCCGCCAGAACGGGCGCCCACGCATCGCCGAGATGCCCTTCGCTGCGCGAGAGCAGCATCGCGACCAGCGCCACCGCCAGCACGATCGCACCGCCGATCAGCAGATCGCGCCAGAAGGAGATGCCTTCGGCCGTCAGCATCCGGTGCAGCACATAGCCGGAGAGAATCGCCCCGAGAGCGCCGATCAGGAAGGTCGCATCGGCCGGACGGCGGAACATCTTCACGCCCGGCAGATAATCGTAGAGCACCTGGAAGACCGGCGTGTAGCGGCCGAGCGCATACAGCACCATGAACAGCAGCAGCAGCGTGAGCGGCCTGACCGCCTTGTCCCAGAGCCAGCCACGCGTCAGCCCCGGCGCGATCAGCAGCAGCATCGGCAGCGCGCCCATATAGATCTGCGCCATGTTCTGCGACAGGGTCAGATCCTTCACCCAGTTCGGGTTGAGATAAGGCCCCCAGAACGTGACATTCGGGTTCTTCGCGCCGAAGAGATCGCCGACGAAGGCGGTCAGCAGCGACGCCGGATGCAGCGACCCCGTCGTCGCCACGCCCAGACCGATCTCCGGCCGCGTCGTCGCCTCGGCGAAGAGCCAGGTCCAGAGCAGCGGCACCGTGATCACGGCGAGGCCCGCGGCGCTCGCCAGCGCGGCGGGGACGAGCGAGGCCCGGACGGACGGCCAGCCGCCGGAAATCCAGTGCGCCAGGACCATGCCGATCAGCACATAGCCGCCGAGCATCGCGACCTGGTCGGGCTTCAGCACCATCAGCCCGGCGGCGAGCCCGGCGAAGACGCCGGCCCAGCCCGAACCGCGCTGCAGCATCCGCGCCGTCAGCCAGAAGGCGATGGCGAAGAAGGCCAGGCTCTCGATCTGCCCGATATGCTGGATCCGCCAGGACGCCGAGGCGCCGAAGGCGAAGACGAGGGCCGCCATCAGCCCGCCGGCCGGATGCCAGCCGCGGTCGCGAAAGAACATGATCACGGCAAAGCCGGCCACCAGCAGATGCAGCAGCACGAAGGCATCGACCATGCGGAAGCCCGGCGCCGGCGAAAGCAGCGCCAGGATGATCGCGGGCGAGAAGATCAGCGATTGCGGATCGGCGACCTGCGGCGAGCCGGCGAAGACGTTATGGTTCCAGAAGGGCGACTGCCCCGAGTGCAGTGCCCGCGCCAGGAACTCGACCTGCGCCTGGAAATGCGCCTTGGCGTCGAACGGAATCGTCACCGACCCCGAAAGCCAGGGCCAGCACAGGACGACCCATGCCACAACGAAAGCGATGGCCGCCAGCAGGTAGCCGGCGCCCCTTGCATTCACCAAGCGTCTCAAACGGACCCCCACGGTCCCAAGGCGCGAACGGCTCCTTCATGGAACCTCCCTTCGGCCTTTTAGTGGAGCAGGACATTGGTGGTGTGCAGATGAACTGAATCTGAACGCGATCACGGACCCGTGAGCGAATTGCGTAAAAGCTGAACGAAGGCCGAATCCGATCGCCGAAACAGACGGCTTTCAACCGGCAGCGATACGCCGCCGAAACCGTTTCAGCGTGGTTTTTCGGCGAGCCAGGCGGCCAGAACCCGCCGCTCGCCTGCCGTCATGCCGGAGAGGTTGTTGGGCGGCATCGCATGGGTCATCACCGCCTGCGACCTGATGGCGCGGGCATGGATGGCGATCTGCTCGGGACCGTCGAGCAGCACGCCCTTCGGCGCGATCTGGATGCCGGGCCAGGACGGCTCCGGCGCATGGCACATCGCACAGCGCCCGGTGACGATGTTGGTCACCTCCGCCGGCGGCAGAGCCATCCCCGCCAGCAGCACAGGCCTGCCCGGCTCGCGCGGCTTCAGGCCGAGCTGCTCGCGCCCGCCGGGCGAGGCCGACATCGCCACCCAGAAGGCAAGCCAGAGCGCCAGGATCGCCACCGCCCAGCACCACCAGGGCGATTTCGCATGGTC
>NZ_JBFRDQ010000237.1:0-5962 GCF_052113865.1 Allobosea sp. TAB14
AGCGGACCGCGGCCCGCTGAGCGGTCGGCGCTCGCATATCCAAGGCCATCCCGGACCGATTCCGTCCGGGATGGCCGTCTCGTTCCAGGGAAGCCGATGCAGAAGAACGCATACTTCAAGGGGCTGACGATCCCCTTCCTGCTGCTTCTGCCGCAGCTCGCGATCACCATCGTGTTCTTCTACTGGCCGGCGACGCAGGCGGTCTGGCAGAGCTTTCTGCTCGAGGACGCCTTCGGCACCGCGACGCAATTCGTCTGGTTCGAGAACTACCAGACCCTCTTCGCCGACCCCGGCTATCTCAGGGCCTTCTTCAACACGCTCATCTTCTCGACCTTCGTCTGCGTGTTCTCGCTGTCGATCGCCCTGCTCTTCGCGGTGATGGCCGACCGGCAGATCCGCGGCGCCGAAATCTACAAGACCCTGCTGATCTGGCCCTATGCGGTGGCGCCCGCCATCGCCGGCGTGCTCTGGCTCTTCATGTTCGATCCCTCGCTCGGCATGCTCGGGCGCGGCCTGCAATCCCTGGGCATTGCGTGGAATCCGCGGCTCAACGGCAACCACGCCATGCTGCTGGTGATCCTGGCCGCCACCTGGAAGCAGATCAGCTACAATTTCCTGTTCTTCCTCGCCSGCCTGCAGTCGATCCCGAAGAGCGTGATCGAGGCGGCGGTGATCGACGGCGCCAAGCCGATGCGCCGCTTCTGGACCATCGTCTTCCCGCTGCTCTCGCCGACGACCTTCTTCCTGCTCACGGTCAACATCGTCTACGTCTTCTTCGACACCTTCGGCATCATCGACTCCGTCACCGGCGGCGGCCCCTCGGGCGCGACCGAGACGCTGGTCTACAAGGTCTTCGCCGACGGCAAGGGCGGCTCCAATCTCGGCGGTTCGGCGGCGCAGTCCGTGGTGCTGCTGGTCATGGTCATCGCGATGACGGCGGTCCAGTTCAAGTTCATCGAACGCAAGGTGAGCTACTGATGGCCTCCGTGCTCTGGATGGACCTGACTGCCGAGGAGTTGCGGGCCAAGGCGGCGGTGGATGCCGTCGTCGTCCTGCCGGTCGCCTCGATCGAGCAGCACGGCCCGCATCTGCCCGTCGGCGTCGACACGGTGCTCTGCGGCGGCGTCTGCAAGGCGGCGGCCGAGCGCGCTGATGATGTCGAGCTGGTTGTCGCGCCGACGCTCTGGTGCGGCATGGCCGAGCATCACATGGCCTTCGGCGGGACCTTCACCTTCGACATCCCGACCTATCGCGCGGTGCTCCTTTCCCTGCTGAAGAGCATCGAGCGTCATGGCTTCCACCGCGTGCTGATCGTCAACGGCCATGGCGGCAACATCGCCGCGCTCACCGCCTTCCTGCCCGACTTCGCCCGCGAGACGCGGCTGCATGTCGAGGCGACCACCTATTTCCTGCTGGCGCAGGACGCGCTCCCGTCGCTGCTGGAAGACCAGCAGGGGGTGCAGCACGCCTGCGAGGTCGAGACCTCGATGATGATGGTGCTGGCGCCAGGCTCGGTCCGCGAACCGCGCCTGACTGAAGCTTTCGGCGCGCGAGACGGCGCGCCCGGCCGGGCGACCGTCTCGCGGCACCGTTCTTTCCGTGAGATGACCGAGACCGGCGTGATCGGCGATGCCCGCCGTGCGAGCGTGGAAAAGGGCCGGGCCTGCCTCGATGCCTGCGCCGAGGCGCTGGCCGGGCTCTTGCGCGAGATGGGGAGGGCCGCCTGATGGTCGAGGACCGCCGCCTGGGCGACATGCTCGCCTACATCATCCTGACGATCGGTGTGCTGATCGTCGCCTTTCCGGTCTGGCTGACCTTCGTCGCCTCGACCTGGGACGCCTCGACCGTGATCAACGGCCATATGCCGCTCTATCCCGGGCCCTATTTCTTCGAGAACTACAACCGCATCCTGTTCATCGGCACGTCCAGCACGACGCGCGAGCCGGTGGTGCACATGCTGCTGAACTCCTTCATCATGGCGATGGCGATCGCGCTGGGGAAGATCTTCATCTCCGTGCTCTCGGCCTATGCGGTGGTCTATTACCGCTTCCCGTTCCGGATGACGGCGTTCTGGATCATCTTCGTCACGCTGATGCTGCCGGTCGAGGTCCGCATCTTCCCGACCTTCAAGATCGTCTCCGATCTGAACATGCTCGACACCTATCAGGGCCTCGCCATCCCGCTGATCGCCTCTGCGACCGGCACGCTGCTCTTCCGCCAGTTCTTCATGACGATTCCCGACGAATTGCTCGAAGCCTCCAAGATCGACGGCGCGGGCCCCTTCAAGTTCTTCAAGGACACGCTGCTGCCGCTCTCGATCACCACGATCGCGGCGCTCTTCGTCATCCAGTTCATCTATGGCTGGAACCAGTATCTCTGGCCGCTTCTGGTGACGACGAAGGACTCGATGCAGACCATCGTCATCGCCATCAAGAAGATGATCGTCACCGCCGACGCCCTGACGGAGTGGCAGCTCGCCATGGCCACCGCCATGCTGGCGATGCTGCCGCCCGTATTCGTCGTCATCGCCATGCAGAGGCTCTTCGTGAAGGGCCTCGTGGAAACCGAGAAGTAATCCGCGAATGGCTCAGGTCACTCTCAGCAACGTCAAGAAGGTCTATGCCGGCGGCGTCGAGGCCGTGAAGGGCGTCTCCTTCGACATCCCCGATGGCGGCTTCTGCGTGCTCGTCGGCCCCTCCGGCTGCGGCAAGTCCACGCTTCTGCGCATGGTCGCCGGGCTGGAGACGATCTCGTCGGGCGAGGTCGCGATCGGCGAGCGCGTCGTCAACCAGATCGAGCCGGCCGACCGCGACATCGCCATGGTGTTCCAGAACTATGCGCTCTATCCGCATATGAACATCTACGACAACATGGCCTATGGCCTGCGCAACCGCGGCACGCCGAAGGAGGAGATCGACAAGCGCGTGCGGGAAGCCGCGCGCATCCTCGCGATCGAGCCCTTCCTCGAGCGCCGGCCGCGCCAGCTCTCCGGCGGCCAGCGCCAGCGCGTCGCCATGGGCCGCGCCATCGTGCGCAAGCCGCAGGTCTTCCTCTTCGACGAACCGCTTTCCAACCTCGACGCCAAGTTGCGCGTGCAGATGCGCGTCGAGATCAAGAAGCTGCAGCGCGCGCTTGGCGTGACCTCGATCTACGTCACYCACGACCAGGTCGAGGCGATGACGCTCTCCGACAAGCTCGTGGTGATGAATGCCGGCCGGGTCGAGCAGATCGGCGTGCCGGCGGATGTCTATCGCAAGCCGGCGAGCAAGTTCGTCGCCACCTTCATCGGCTCGCCGCCGATGAACATCCTGCCGGGCCTCGTCGACGGCCACGGCATCGTCGCGCTGGGCGACACGGTGTTGCAGGTGCACGATTTGCGCGACGACCTGCCACCGCAGATGCCGGTCGAGGTCGGCCTGCGGCCGGAGGATATCGAGATCGTCTCCGACGATGATGCCGGTTCGCTGCCCTTCGACGTCGAGTTCATCGAGGAGCTCGGTGCGACCCAGCTCTTCCACGGCAAGCTCGCAGGCCAGCCCTTCGTGATGCAGGCGGCGACGGGCGACGTCCCGGCGCAGGAAGGCCGACTCTGGATCACGGTCGACCCCGGCAAGGTCCATGTCTTCGATCCGAAGACGGGCGTGCGGCTGGGGAAGGACTGAGCACGGCACAGCCGTCATGCTCGGGCTTGACCCGAGCATCTCATGACGCGGAGCTTCCGGAGTCTCGTCGTACCTGAGCTTCTCGGGTCTGCGCTGCGCTGCGCCCGAGAATGATGCCCTGTTTTAGGCCGCCAGATCGGCCACCAGCGCATCGAGCAGCAATGCGCCGTCCGGCGTTGCCGCGAGCCGGCCGCCTTGCCGGTGCATCAGCAGCTTCTCGTCGATCAGGCTGGCGATGCGCTTGGCGTTGAGTTCGCGTCCTGACAGCGCCTTGAACACCGTGGGATCGATCCCCTCGACGAGGCGAAGCCCCATCAGCAGGTATTCGTCGCCCTGCGCCTCTTCGCTCAAGCGCTCGTCCTCGACCAGCGCATGGCCTTCGGCCTCGACCCGTTCAAGCCAGATTTCCGGCCGCTTCTCGGTCGAATGCGCCATGCGGCCTTCCGCCGTCACCAGCCTGCCATGGGCGCCGGGGCCGATGCCGGCATATTCGCCATAGTGCCAGTAGACGAGGTTGTGCCGGCATTCCGCACCCGGCCGGGCATGGTTGGAGATCTCATAGACCGGCAGGCCGTGCTTGGCCGTGATCTCCTGCGTCGTCTCGTAAAGCGCGGCACCGGCATCGTGGTCGGGAATGGCGAGCTTGCCGGCCCGGAACAATCGCTCGAACGCCGTGCCAGGCTCGATCGTGAGCTGATAGAGCGAGAGATGCTCGGCCGCATGGCTGATCGCCAGTTCCAGCTCGGCGCGCCAAAGGGCCGGAGTCTGCAAGGGCGAGCGGGCATAGATCAGGTCGAAGGAATAGCGCTCGAAATATTGGCGCGCGATCGCCACCGCCGCCAGCGCTTCCTCAGCCGAATGCATCCGGCCGAGCGCCTTGAGATCGGCATCGTTCAGCGCCTGCACGCCGAGCGAGACGCGGTTGACGCCGGCCGCCCGGAAATCGCGGAAGCGCCCGGCCTCGACGCTGGTCGGATTGGCTTCGAGGGACACTTCGCAGTTGGTATCGACCGCCCAATGCTCGCCGATGGCGTCGAGGATCGCGCCGACGGTGCGGCCCTCCATCAGCGAGGGCGTGCCGCCGCCGAAAAAGATCGAGGACACCGTGCGGCCCGGCACCAGCGCGGCCCGATGCGCGATCTCGCGACGGAAGGCGGCGATGTAGCGGGCTTGGTCGGGTGGCTGCAGCCGGACATGGCTGTTGAAGTCGCAATAGGGGCACTTCGCCAGGCAGAAGGGCCAGTGCACATAGACGGCGAAGCCCGCATCCGCAGTCGGATGCAGGAGCGGTGGCCGCTGGGAAAGGGCGGCCCCGGCGCTCACGCCGGCTTCCTCAGGCAGGCGGCGGCGAGCGCATGGAAGGCGCGCGCGCGGTGCGACAGGCCGGGCGAACCGTCGGCCGGGACGCCGTGCTTCTCCTCAGCCGTCATCTCGCCGAAGGTCTTGTCATGGCCATCAGGCAGGAAGATCGGATCGTAGCCGAAGCCGCCCGCGCCCCGGACCCGCTCGGTGATCGTGCCGTAGACGCGGCCCTCGAACAATTCCTGGTGCCCGTCCGGCCAGGCGATGACCAGCGCCGAGACGAAATGCGCCTTGCGCTGCTCGGGCGCATGGGCGCCGCGCTTGGCGAGTTCCATCTGGACGCGGGCGATCGCCGGGGCGAAATCCTTGCCCGGCCCGGCCCAGTTGGCCGAGAACAGCCCGGGCGCGCCGTCGAGCGCGTCGATGCAGACGCCGGAATCGTCGGAGAGCGCGGGCAATCCACTCGCCTTGGTCGCGGCGACCGCCTTGATCGCCGCATTCTCTGAGAACATGTAGCCATCCTCGACCGGCTCGGGCAGGCCGAGCTCCCCAGCCGAGACCAGTTCGATGCCGTAAGGCGCCAGCAAGTCGCGCATTTCGCGCAGCTTGCCCTGGTTATGGGTCGCGATCACGACCTTGCCGGTGAGGAGGCGGTGGGTGGTCATCGTCAGGCCACCGCSGCCTTYTGCAGCGCGACGAGCTTGGAAACGCCGCCCTTGGCGAGCTTGAGCAGCGCGAGCAGTTCTTCTTCCGAGAACGGTGCGCCCTCGGCCGTGCCCTGCACCTCGACGAGGCCGCCGGAGCCGGTGATGACGAAATTCGCGTCGGTCTGCGCGCCGGAATCCTCGACGTAGTCGAGATCGATCACGGGCTGCCCGGCGACGATACCGCAGGAGACGGCGGCGACATGGTCCTTCAGCGGATTGGTGCCCTTGAGCAGGTTGCGGCCTTCCATCCATTTCAGCGCATCGTGCAGCGCGACCCAGGCGCCGGTGATC
>NZ_JBFRDQ010000238.1:0-5868 GCF_052113865.1 Allobosea sp. TAB14
GCTTATGTGAGTGTCTTCCGAGACACTGCCGATTCGACCTCGTCGCCCGATACGGCGCTTACTCCCAAGGATTGATCCATGCTTCGCGATCCGATCGAGACCTACAACAATCTCGTCCCGATGGTGGTCGAGCAGTCGAGCCGCGGCGAGCGCGCCTTCGACATCTATTCGCGCCTGCTGCGTGAGCGCATCATCTTCCTGACCGGCCCGGTCGAGGACTTCTCCGCTTCGCTGATCGTGGCGCAGCTCCTCTTCCTCGAGGCCGAGAACCCCAAGAAGGAAATCTCCTTCTACATCAACTCGCCCGGCGGCGTGGTCACCTCGGGCCTGTCGATCTACGACACGATGCAGTTCATCCGCTGCCCGGTGACGACGCTGTGCGTCGGCCAGGCCGCCTCGATGGGCTCGCTGCTGCTGACGGCCGGCGCCAAGGACATGCGCTTTGCCCTGCCGAATGCCCGCATCATGGTCCACCAGCCCTCCGGCGGCTTCCAGGGCCAGGTCACCGATATCCTGATCCACGCCAAGGAAGTCGAGAGCCTGAAGAAGCGGCTCAATGAAATCTACGTGAAGCACACGGGCCGCAGCTACGAGGACATCCACGCTGCGCTGGAACGCGACAACTTCATGACCGCCGAGCAGGCCCGCGATTTCGGCCTGATCGACAAGGTCATCGAGAAGCGGCCCGAGGACGCGTGAGGTTGCGACGAGCGGTCCCGATCCTGTGGGTTGGCGTGGGCAGGTTGAAGGCCCATATTGAAAGCGGATCGGCCCCGTGTTTGCATGGGGCCGGGGTGAGCGGACGAGGCGCTTCATCATGATCCGATTTGGATCGACCCAGCGTATCCGGATGTATCGGAACGGGCCGTTAACCTAATCATCGTGATCTGAGCGCTTATTTTATGACGGAGAGACGACGGTTGCATCTGCCTCGGCTGGTGTGGTCCCGGGCTCCGGAACTGGAGATGGACAATGGCTAGCAAGCCCGGCGGCGACTCGAAGAGCACGCTGTACTGCTCTTTCTGCGGCAAGAGCCAACACGAGGTCCGCAAGCTCATCGCGGGCCCGACCGTGTTCATCTGCGATGAATGCGTCGAGCTCTGCATGGACATCATCCGCGAGGAATCCAAATCCGCGCTGGTGAAGTCGAAGGACGGCGTGCCGACTCCCAAGGAGATCCGCAAGGTTCTGGACGATTACGTCATCGGCCAGGAGCACGCCAAGAAGGTGCTCTCGGTGGCGGTCCACAACCACTACAAGCGCCTGAGCCACGCGACGAAGCACAACGACGTCGAACTGGCGAAGTCGAACATCCTGCTGATCGGGCCGACCGGCTCGGGCAAGACGCTGCTCGCGCAGACGCTCGCCCGCATCCTCGACGTGCCCTTCACCATGGCCGACGCGACGACGCTGACCGAGGCCGGCTATGTCGGCGAGGATGTCGAGAACATCATCCTCAAGCTGCTCCAGGCCTCCGACTACAATGTCGAGCGGGCGCAGCGCGGCATCGTCTATATCGACGAGATCGACAAGATCAGCCGCAAGTCGGACAATCCCTCGATCACCCGTGACGTTTCGGGCGAGGGCGTCCAGCAGGCGCTGCTCAAGATCATGGAAGGCACCGTCGCCTCCGTGCCGCCGCAGGGCGGGCGCAAGCATCCGCAGCAGGAATTCCTGCAGGTCGACACCACGAACATCCTGTTCATCTGCGGCGGCGCCTTCGCCGGCCTCGACAAGATCATCTCGAGCCGYGGCAAGGGCACCTCGATCGGCTTCGGYGCSAWKGTSMAGKCYCCGGACGACCGCCGYACCGGCGCGATCTTCCGYGAKGTCGAGCCCGAGGAYCTGCTSAARTTYGGCCTGATCCCGGAATTCGTCGGCCGCCTGCCGGTGCTGGCGACGCTGGAGGATCTCGACGAGCCGGCGCTGAAGACCATCCTGACGGAGCCCAAGAACGCGCTGGTGAAGCAGTATCAGCGCCTCTTCGAGATGGAGGACACCCAGCTCACCTTCACCGACGAGGCCGTCAGCCTGATCGCCCGCAAGGCGATCGAGCGGAAGACCGGCGCCCGCGGCCTGCGCTCGATCATGGAGGGCATCCTGCTCGAGACCATGTACGAGTTGCCGGGGCTGGAAGGCGTCGAGCAGGTCGTCATCGGCCCGGAGGCCGTGGAGAACAAGGCTCGTCCGCTCTTCATCTATGCGGAGCGCGAGGACGAGAACAAGACGGCCTCTGCCTGACGCCCGCCGCAACATTGCGACAACAGGACGCGCGCCTCTTGGCGCGCGTTTTGCGTTTTGATGGGATGCGGCCCGGCCGCGGTTTCGTTCCGCGACAGGCCGGTCGAAAATTGAGACGCTGAACTCAAAGCCGAACGGCAGGGATTTCTTCGTATGTCCGACAGGCAGGACAGCAGTGCATAGACCGGCTGCCTCGCTTGAAAGCCAGAAAGGAAGTCTCCACTTTAGGTGCACTTGCGAGAGTCGCATGCCTGATGAGGGTGCGATGCGCGAGGGCGGAAGGGCGAATGGTCCCCTGGCCGCAAACGTCCGATCGTTCCGCCCATCTCGGGGGTTCGCCGGGCGCAACTGCAAAGGATAAGTCAATGACGTCGACGCCCCGCGCTCCCTTCGTCTCTGGCGAGACTGGCACCTACCCGGTCCTGCCCCTGCGCGATATCGTCGTTTTCCCCCATATGATCGTCCCGCTCTTCGTCGGCCGCGAGAAGTCCATCCGCGCGCTCGAGGAAGTCGTGAAGACGGACGGGCTCATCCTGCTGGCGACCCAGAAGAATGCCGGCGACGATGACCCGCAGCCCAACGAGATCTATGAGATCGGCACGCTYGCCCGCGTGCTKCAGCTKCTGAAGCTGCCCGACTCCACCGTSAAGGTGTTGGTCGAGGGTGTCGGCCGCGCCAAGGCCTCCTCCTATTCGGCAGCCGAGTCCTTCTACGAGGCCGAGGCCACGGGCCTTGCCGAGGAAGAGGGCAAGAAGGTCGAGATCGAGGCGCTGGCCCGCTCGGTCGTCTCGGAGTTCGAGAGCTATGTGAAGCTCAACAAGAAGATCTCGGGCGAGATCGTCGCCGCCGTCTCGCAGATCGACGAGCCTGCCAAGCTCGCCGACACGGTCGCCTCACATCTCGCGGTCAAGATCGCCGACCGGCAGGCCGTGCTGGAGATCACCAACGTCGCCCATCGTCTGGAGAAGGTCCTGTCGCTCATGGAGAGCGAGATGTCCGTGCTTCAGGTCGAGAAGCGCATCCGCTCGCGCGTCAAGCGCCAGATGGAGAAGACCCAGCGCGAGTACTACCTCAACGAGCAGATGAAGGCGATCCAGAAGGAGCTGGGTGACGGCGAGGAAGGCCGTGACGAGCTGGCCGAGCTGGAAGAGCGCATCGCCCGCACCAAGCTGACCAAGGAAGCCCGCGACAAGGCCACGGCCGAGTTGAAGAAGCTGCGCCAGATGTCGCCGATGTCCGCGGAGGCGACCGTCGTGCGCAACTATCTCGACTGGATGCTCGGCATCCCGTGGGGCAAGCGCTCGAAGATCAAGAAGGATCTGAACGCCGCCCAGCTCGTGCTGGACGACGATCACTTCGGCCTGGACAAGGTCAAGGACCGCATCGTCGAGTATCTCGCCGTGCAGCAGCGCGCCAACAAGCTCGCCGGCCCGATCCTGTGCCTCGTCGGCCCTCCCGGYGTCGGCAAGACCTCGCTCGGYMAGTCGATCGCCAAGGCGACGGGGCGCGAGTTCGTGCGCATGTCGCTCGGCGGCGTGCGTGACGAGGCCGAGATCCGCGGTCACCGCCGCACCTATATCGGCTCGATGCCCGGCAAGATCATCCAGTCGATGAAGAAGGCCAAGACCTCGAACCCGCTCATCCTGCTCGACGAGATCGACAAGATGGGCCAGGACTTCCGTGGCGATCCCTCGGCGGCCCTGCTGGAGGTGCTCGACCCCGAGCAGAACTCGACCTTCAACGACCATTACCTCGAGGTCGATTACGACCTGTCGAACGTGATGTTCGTGACGACGGCGAACACGCTGAACATCCCGCCGGCCCTGCTGGACCGGATGGAGGTGATCCGCATCGCCGGCTACACCGAGGAAGAGAAGACCGAGATCGCGCGCAAGCACCTGATCGCCAACGCGATCAAGAAGCACGGGCTCGACGGCAAGGAGTGGTCGATCACCGACGAGGCCCTGCAGACCCTGGTGCGGCGTTACACCCGCGAGGCCGGTGTCCGTAACCTCGAGCGCGAAATCTCCAACACGGTCCGCAAGGGCGTGAAGGACATCGTGCTCGGCAAGAAGGCGAAGGTGGTCGTCGACGAGCCGCTGCTCGAGGAATATCTCGGCCCGCCGCGCTATCGCTACGGCATGGCGGAGACGGAGAACCAGGTCGGTGTCGTCACCGGTCTGGCCTGGACCGAGGTCGGCGGCGAATTGCTGACGATCGAGGGCGTCATGGTGCCCGGCAAGGGCCGCATGACCGTCACCGGCAACCTGCGCGACGTGATGAAGGAATCGATCTCGGCGGCGGCGTCCTATGTCCGCTCGCGGGCCGTCGATTTCGGGATCGAGCCGCCGCTCTTCGACCGGCGCGACATCCACGTTCACGTTCCGGAGGGGGCGACCCCGAAGGACGGGCCGTCGGCCGGCATCGCGATGGCCACCGCCATCGTYTCGRTCCTGACCGGCATCCCGACCAACCGCGACGTCGCCATGACCGGCGAGATCACGCTGCGGGGCAGGGTGCTGCCCATCGGCGGGCTGAAGGAGAAGCTGCTGGCGGCTCTGCGGGGCGGCATCAAGAAGGTGCTGATCCCCGAGGAGAACGCCAAGGACCTGATCGACCTGCCGAAGTCCGTGAAGGACGGCATGGAGATCGTCCCGGTCTCGCGCATGGAGCAGGTGCTCCAGCATGCGCTGACCCGCCAGCCGGTTCCGATCGTCTGGGAGGAGGACGTCAATGCCGTCCCCCCCAAGGGCACTGAGGACGATGCGGCGGGCGTCGTCGCTCACTGAGTGAAGGCATCGTCTGACATGAGAGGCCGCCGGACCGAGAGGTCCGGCGGCTTTTTTCGTTTGAAGCTCGCTTTTTTCGTTGAAGCACGCTTGGCGGTTCGTCAGTGGGCGGCCTGTCAGGCCGTCTTCGTCCGCAAGGCCCGGTCGAGGCTCAGATAGCCGCCGCCGGCCGTCACGAAATACAGGAAGGCGAAACTGAAGACGGCGGCGGCGAAGCCGCCGTTCTCGGTCGGGAAGAAGCTCTTGGGGAAATGCGCGATGAAATAGGCGGCCGCCATCAGGCCGGAGAGCACGAACGCGGCGGCGCGCGTCTGGAAGCCGACGAGGAAGAGAAAGCCCGCGATCAGCTCGATCGATCCGGCGATCCAGGGCAGGGAGCCGACGGGAGGGGTGAAGTTGCCTGGGTGCAGGTGCAGGATTTTCGCCGTCCCGAATGAGAAGACGACGAGGCCGAGCGCGATCCTGAAGGCCGTCAGCGCATAGGGGCGAGCGCTATCGAGTGATCCCATGATGTGCGGTATCCATTTCCGTTGAACGCGACAGGGTTTTGCCCGTAGGGCCGGGCCGTTCAACACACGAATCGAAAACAATGCTGTGAAGGCCGGTCGCGACGGTCCGAAAACCGTGCCGGCAATCGGGCGCGCAACTCGGGCGTGGGGAGAACATCCGCGCAACACGCCGCGTGAGCCGGAGCGAAGAGTTTACCGGACGTGGTGATTCAAGCGATGGTGGGCGGTGACGGGCTCGAACCGCCGACATTCTCGGTGTAAACGAGACGCTCTACCGACTGAGCTAACCGCCCTCAGCGCTCGCGTTTAAGGCCTCGGCGCGCGTATCG
>NZ_JBFRDQ010000239.1:0-9302 GCF_052113865.1 Allobosea sp. TAB14
GCTCTCCAGCAGCTTGACGCCGGCGGCGAAGACGAATTCCGAGAGATCAGCCGAATAAACGGAAGGCACCGGCATGCCGACGAAATCAAGCACGTTCTCGATGCCGTTCTCRGSCRTGTTGGCCTTGTCGGCCTTTTCCGAGGAGAAGGCGATCGCSSTGCCGSWGGYGAARTCSAGSCCCTTGCCGAGCAGGGTSCGCAGCTTGTCCTTGGCSGTSACCATCGCGACCTTGAAGCCGGCCTTCTGGAACTCGGCCAGGATGGTCGGTGCCCGCAGGAAGCGGGCATCGTTCATCATCACCTCTTCCTTGGCCTCGCGGTCGTAGAAGAAGTTGCCGGCGATGCCATGCCAGACCGGCGGGCGGCCGGTGATGATCGAGAGGTTGTTCGGGTTGGTGAAGCTCGGGATCACCGAATAGGCATGGGTGCTGGCGCCGGTCTTCATGATCCGGTCGAGGTTCGGCGTCAGGCCCTTGGCGCTGGCGGCCTCGATATAGGCCGGCTCCGAGCCGTCCATGCAGATCACAACCGTCGGGCGCTGCGGCCGGGCATAACCCCGACCGTTCGCGACGACATCCGACCCGACTTTCGAATGCATGTTCATCATCACCTCCTCAAGCGGCCGACTTCAAGCCAACGCCCATCTCATCAAGGACATCCGACACCGTGGCGACGAAGGCGCGCATGTCCTGGGCGCCCAGCGCCCCGATGCAGCCGATGCGGAAACTGTCCGCGACCGTCAGCTTGCCGGGATAGATGACGTAGCCGGCATCCTTCAGCGCGTCGTAGAAGCGCTGGAAGACGAAGTTCTTGTCCTGCGGCATGTGGAAGGTGACGATGATCGGCGCCTGCCGGGCCGCCGGCAGCAGCGTGCGGAAGCCCAGCCCTTCCATGCCCTCGATCAGGATACGGGCGTTCTCGGCATAGCGCTCGCCGCGGCCTGCGACGCCGCCCTCGGCCCAGAATTCCTGCAAGGCTGCGTGGAAGGCGACGATGACATGGATCGGCGGGGTGAAGCGGTACTGCCCGGTGCGCTCGAAGCCGGCATTCTGGTCATGGAGATCGAGCACCAGCGTCGTGGCATTGCCTTTGGTCTCGGCCAGTGCGCTCTTGCGGGCGATGACGAAGCCGAGCCCGGGAACGCCCTGGATGCACTTGTTCGAGGAGGCGGCGACCGCGTCGAAATAGACCTCGCGGCTGTCGAGCGGCAGGGCGCCGAACGCGCTCATCGAGTCGATCAACAGGCGGCGGCCATGACGCTTGGCGAGCGCGGCGATCGCCTCGACCGGGTTGCGGATGCCGCTGGTCGTCTCGCAATGGACGGTGAAGATGTGGGTGATGGCGGTATCCGTGACCAGCATCCGGTCGATCTCGGTGAGATCGGGCGGGGTGTCCTCGGCGGTCTCGTGGACGGCGACGGCGCGGCCGGCGATCTCCAGGATGCGCCTGGCGCGCTGGCCGTAGGCCCCGTTGATCAGGACCAGGATCTTRCCGTCGCTTGGCACGAAGGTGGTCAGCATCGCTTCGACGGCGAATGTGCCGGAGCCCTGCATCGGCACGGTGACGAAGTCCTCGCCGCCATGGATGATCTTCGGCAGCTCTTCCAGAACCGCCTTGTTGATGCCGACGAAGGTCGCGTCGCGCGAGCCCCAGTCATGCACCATGGCCTCCTTGATGGCGCGGCTGGTCGTCAAAGGCCCCGGCGTCAGAAGCAGCGGGTCGCCGGTTTCGGAGGTGGCGGGGCGTCGGGCTTGGGCCATTGCAGGTCTCGCTCTCGTTTTCCAGCGGATGGCCGACGCTAGAACACGCTCTTGACATAGGTCCAATACATCCTCTTCATGTTTGATATAGAGAGGATCTATAGATATGGCCGTCAGCTATTCCGGCCTCGCTGCGTTTCATGCCGTGGCCGAAGCGGGAAGTTTTACCAGCGCGGCGAAGGCCAAGAATCTCAGCCAGCCCACGCTTTCCACGCAGGTGAAGACGCTCGAGGACGCGTATGGTGTGCGTCTTTTCGATCGGATGGGCAGGCAGGTTAGGCTCACCCCGCTCGGGCAGAGCCTTTTCGTGATCACCGCCCGGTTGTTCACCGCCCAGGACGAGGCGCAGGCTCTCCTGGCCGGCACGCGAACGTTGCAGCGCGGCCATCTGCGGATTGCGGCTGACAGCGCGACGCATGTCATGGCGGCCCTCGCGAAGATGCGCGCGAACTACCCGGGGCTCACCTTCTCGCTGACCATCGGCAACTCGYCCGAGGTCGTCGATCAGATCATGGATTTCGTCGCCGATGTCGCGATCACGGCGCGCCCGAACTCCGATCCTCGCATCCACAGCATCAAGCTGCGGTCGGACAATCTGATCGCGTTCATCGCGGCCGACCATGAACTCGCTCGGCACGACAGCATCCCCATCGAGGCGTTCGCAGGTCAGGATATCGTCTTGCGCGAACGGGGATCCATCACGAGGGAGGTGATCGAGAACAGGCTGTCGATGGCTGCCGTCAAACCGATGAACCTGCTCGAAGTGCAATCGCGCGAAGCTGTTCGAGAGGCGGTCGCGGCCGGCTTCGGCATTGGCGTCGTCTTCGAAGCCGAATTCAGACCTGACTCCAACCTGAAGCGGCTGACCTTGACCGGCGCTGATTTCAGCGTCGGAGAATATGTGGCCTGCCGGGCGGAGCGGCGCCGCCTGCCTCTGGTCCGGAGCTTCTTTGAGATGGTGCAGCAAATCGTCGAAGGGACCTAGCACCAAGGCCAGATTCGGCCGTATCAGGACGCCGGACAGAGCCCTTAGCTGGCGGATGCCGTATTGATCCCGGCATCGATCCAATCACGCGTCTGCTCCAGGACCTCATCCGAGAGCGCGGGATCGTCTACCGCCCGGGCGAGGATCATAGCTCCCACCATCGCCGCAAAGCTTCCGATCGCCACGCGGCGTCTGTCCGCCACATCCAACTCCGGGAGCGCCTCGCCGATCCGGTCAAGCTGCGACCGCAGCCCCTGGGTCATGGCCGCGCGTGCAGCCGGGGTTTGATGGCGCACGGCCGCAGCCAGGGCAGCGGTCGGGCAACCACCGGCGCAGTTGTCGCGATGACCGGTTGAAAGATAAGCATCTACATACGAGCGAAAATCGCCCCCTCCGCCCGCGTCCACGGTGAGGACATGGGCAAGGGTCTGCGCGATCAGATCGTCCTTCGAGCTGAAGTGGCCATAGAATCCGCCATGGGTGAGACCGGCGGCTTTCATCACCTCCGCGACGCCGACCGCGTCGAACCCCTTGTCGCGAAACAGCCGGCTGGCCGCATCCAGAATCCGGCGACGGTTCTCCGCCATCTGTTCTCGACTGACCTTCATTTCAAAATTCTCCGCGAGCACCATTGACACTTACATGATGGCCATCATATTTAGCATCAATCATGATGATCGTCATGAATATAAATGCGACCACAAAAGAGAGCAACCCTATGACCGTCATTCCGTCAGTTCTCATCACCGGCGCCTCCACCGGCATCGGCGCCGCCTATGCCGAGCGCTTCGCGCGCCGCGGGCATGACCTGGTGCTGGTCGCCCGTAACACCGCGCGCATGGAAGCCTTGGCGGATCGGCTGCGTCAGGAGACGGGCGTGGCGATCGACATCATCCAGGCCGACCTTACGCGACCGGGAGACCTTGCGGCGGTGGAGACCAGGCTGCGCGACGATGTCCGTATCGGGGTTCTCGTCAACAACGCCGGAACCGCCATTGGCGGCAGCTTCATCGAGCAGCGCACCGATGATGTGGCACGCCTCGTGGCGCTCAATACGACCGCACCTCTGCGGCTTGCCAGCGCCATCGCTCCGCGACTTGCAGAGACCGGCGAAGGGGCGATCGTCAACATCGGCTCCGTGGTCGGCCTGGCGCCGGAATTCGGAATGAGCGTCTACGGCGCAACCAAGGCCTTCGTTCTGTTCCTGTCGCAGGGACTCAGCCTCGAGCTCGGCCCAAAGGGCGTCTACGTCCAGGCCGTGCTTCCCGCCACGACGCGAACAGAGATCTGGGACCATGTCGGTGCCGAGGTCGATACCATGACCGGGGTTATGGAGGTGGGCGATCTGGTCGATGCGGCGCTGGTGGGCTTCGACCGCCGCGAAGCTGTGACAATCCCGCCGCTTCCCGATGCCGGGCAGTGGGACGCGCTTGAGGCCGCGCGTCAGGCCATGCTTCCGAACTACCGGAATGCACGTCGCGCCGAGCGGTATCGCACGGGCGCCTGAGCATCAAACGAAACATCGATTATCCCACCGCCGTCATGGCTGACGCCTGATCTGGAGGAACAGCATCATGAAGGCCTTCATCCTCGATCGCTACGGCAAGAAACAGCAGTTGCGACTGGGCGACATGCCCGAACCCGTGCCAGGTCCCGACGACGTGCTGGTCGAGGTTGCCGCGGCAGGGCTCAACCCGATCGATTCCAAGATCCGGGACGGTGCATTCAAGCTGGTCCTACCCTACAAGACGCCGCTCGTGCTTGGGCACGATCTGGCGGGCACCGTGATCAGCGTCGGAGCAAACGTGCGGCGCTTCAAAGTCGGCGACGCCGTCTATGCCCGTCCCCGTGACGGGCGGATCGGCGCCTTTGCCGAACGGATCGTCGTCAACGAGAGCGATCTGGCGCTCAAGCCGGGCAATATCTCGATGGCCGAGGCCGCATCGATCCCGCTGATCGGGCTGACTGTCTGGCAGGCGCTGGTCGAGCGCGCGCAGATCAAGCCGGGACAGAAGGTGCTGATCCATGCCGGGTCGGGCGGTGTCGGCACCTTCGCCATCCAGCTTGCCAAGCATCTCGGCGCCACCGTCGCGACGACGGCGAGCGCCGCCAATGCCGTGATGGTGAAGGAGCTCGGGGCGGATGTCGTCATCGACTATCGCAGCCAGAACTTCGAGGAAGAGCTGTCGGGCTACGACCTCGTGCTCCACACGCTCGATGCCACGACGCTGGAAAAATCGCTGAAGGTGCTGAAGCCCGGCGGCAAGCTCATCTCGATCTCCGGCGCTCCCGATCCCGCTTTCGCACGCAGCCAGGGCTTGAACGTGGTGCTTCGGCTCGTGCTGCGCCTGCTCAGCGCGGGCATCCGGCGCAAGGCGAAGCACGCGGGCGTCGAGTATTCCTTTCTCTTCATGCACGCCGACGGAGGGCAGCTTGAGCGGATCACCAGGCTGATCGAAGACGGCACGATCCGCCCGGTGGTCGATCGTGCCTTCCCCTTCGCGCAGGTGAACGACGCACTCGCCTACATCGACACTGGTCGCGCCAAGGGAAAGGTCGTCGTCACGCTCAAGTGACGCGATTTTCGGAAACAAGGATTTCGCCATGGCCACCCATATCCGCAGCGCAGACTGGAAGGCGGCACCCACCCGCCATGTCGAGGCTGCCGGCACGCGCTTCGCTTATCGCCGCCTCGGGCCTGATGCAGGCGTGCCGGTGGTGCTGCTCAATCACTGGGGCGCGAACCTCGACAATTTCGATCCTCCCATCGTCGAGGGCCTGGCTGCCGACCGACCGGTCTATGCGCTCGACTATCGCGGCATCGGCAGCTCGGGCGGCAGGGCGCCGCTCACAGTCGCAGAAATGGCCAACGACATGATCGCCACGATCCGCGCGCTTGGCTTGAAATCGGTCGACCTGATCGGCTTCTCCCTCGGCGGCTTCGTCGCGCAGCAGATCCTGTTTGACGCCCCCGATCTCATCCGCCGCGCCATCCTCGCCGGCACGGGTCCTGCGGGCGGGACCGGGATCGAGCCGGGCATGGCGGCATCTTCCAGCATCACGACGCCTTCCTGACGAAGGCCAGGGTGTTCCTGGCCACCTGACCGCCAGCACCGCCCACAAGGACATATCAGATGGACCATATGACGTTCGGCCGTACCGGCCTTCAGCTTTCCAGACTCGCGCTTGGCACCGGCAATTTCGGCACCGGCTGGGGGTATGGCGCCGATCCTGAAACGGCGGTGGCCATTCTGGACGCCTACGCCGCGGCAGGCGGCAATTTCATCGACACGGCCGACGTTTATCAGTTCGGCCAGTCGGAAGAGATATTAGGCAAGGCGCTGGAGGGGCGGCGCGAGGATTTCGTCCTCGCCACCAAGTTTAGCAATGGCGCCTCGCCGGACGCCAACCGGCTGGTGAAGGGCAACAGCCGCAAGGCCATGATCGCCTCGGTAGAGGCGAGCCTGCGGCGCCTGAAGACCGACCGGATCGACCTCTACTGGGTGCATCATCCCGATGGCCTGACGCCCATGGAAGAGATCGTGCGCGGCCTCGACGATCTCGCGCGCGCCGGCAAGATTCTCTACGCCGGTCTCTCCAACTTCCCCGCCTGGCGGCTGGTACGCGCGGCGACGCTGACTGAGCTGACGCGAGCCGTGCCAATTGCCGCCGCGCAGTTCGAGCACAGCCTCGTCCATCGCGAACCCGAGGCCGATCTGTTCCCCGCCTGTCACGCCTTGGGAATCGCCGCTGTGACATGGTCGCCTCTGGGCGGCGGCGTGCTGACCGGCAAATATCGCAAGGGTGAGACAGGGCGCGCCGAAGGATTTGGTGGCCGCGTCTTTCAGGCAGAGAACACGCCGCAACGCTCAGCCACCGTCGACGCCGTACTGCAGGTCGCCGAAGAGGCCAGCACCAGTCCCGATCGCGTCGCCATCGCCTGGGCCATGACACACGGGGCCGTGCCGATCATCGGCCCGCGTTCGCTCGAGCAGTTGGAGAGTAATCTGGGCGCGGCGGCGCTGAAGCTTTCAGCGGAGCAGATTGCGCGCCTCGATGCGGCGAGCGCTCCGGCGGGGGCGCCACCTCGCGCGACGACGCTCGCTGTCGCCTGAGGCACGAGCTTACCGATGCCCCGCCAGGCCTCATTCGAGAGCATCGGGCTGCAGCGTTAGACGCGCTGGAGGCAGCGGCCGCCCTGGATACGAGAGACCCGGGCATATCGGCCGCCGCCGAGGACGGTGTCGACGATCGGTGCGTATCTGACCCGTGGCGCATGCTGCGCCCCGGAATTGAACACTCGGACGGGACGGGGCACAGCGGGAGGAGTTGGGCCTGAAGCCGACCCTGTGCGAATTTCGCGATTGAAAGCTCAATATCCGGGCAGCCGCGGTGAAAATTCTCACTTGGTCGGCGCGACGTGGCGTGTTTACCTCGGCTCTTCTCGATCGGAGCCTTCGATGTCAAGCCGCATCGCCTTCGGCGGTTTCCTGCATGAAACCAATACCTTCGCGCCGAGCAAGGCGGGGATGGACGCCTTCCAGCAAGGCGGAGGCTGGCCGCCGCTGGCGCGGGGCGAGGCGATCTTCGCGGCCGTGACCAACGTCAATGTCGGCGCTTCCGGCTTTCTCGACGTGGCCCGCGAGAAGGGCTGGGAAGCCGTGCCGACGCTATGGTGTGCCGCCAGCCCTTCGGCCCATGTCACGGCCGGGGCCTTCGAGACGATCGCAGGCGAGCTGGTGGAGCGGATTCGCGCGACGCTGCCGATCGACGGCGTCTATCTCGACCTGCACGGCGCGATGGTGAGCGAGAATTTCGACGATGGCGAGGGTGAGGTCCTGCGCCGGGTGCGGGCGGTGATCGGACCGGACGTGCCGCTGGTCGCGAGCCTCGATCTGCACGGCAACGTCACCCCGCTGATGGTCGAGGCCGCCGACGTGCTCGTCGCCTACCGCACCTATCCGCATGTCGACATGGCCCTGACGGGCGCCCGCGCCGCGCAGGCCCTCGCCGGCCTGCTCGGCACCACGAGGCGCCCGGCCAAGGCTTTCCGGCAAATTCCCTATCTCATCCCCATTGCCTGGCAGGCGACGGCGATGGAACCGTGCCGCACGATCTATGCCGAGCTTGCCGCGCTGGAAGGCGAGACGGTGCCGAGCCTCTCCTTCCTGCCCGGCTTCCCGGCCGCCGACTTTCCGGATTGCGGGCCGACCGTCGTCGCCTACGGCACGACGCAGGCGCAGGCCGACGCGGCGGCCGACGCGGTCGCCCGACGGGTGATGGCGAGCGAGGCCGCCTTCAAGGGCACGGTCTTCGATCCCGATGCCGGGGTGCGCGAGGCGATGCGGCTCGCAGCGAGCGCGACGAAGCCGATCGTGATCTCCGATACGCAGGACAATCCCGGCGCCGGGGGTGATTCCGACACGATGGGCATGGCAGCAGCCCTCGTGCGCAACGATGCTGAGCGTGCCGCAATTGGCGTCATCGTCGACCCCGAGGCCGCCGCCGCCGCCCATGAGGCGGGCGAAGGCGCGATCGTCACGCTCGCACTTGGCGCGAAGTCCCGCATTCCCGGCGACGCCCCGCTCGTGGCGAGCTTCACCGTGGAGAAGCTGTCCGACGGCCGCTTCGTCGCGCCGGGTCCCTTCTATGGCGGTTCGCGCATGAATCTGGGGCCGAGCGCCTGCCTGCGCATCGGCGGGGTGCGCATCGTCGTCGGCTCGCGCAAGGCGCAGATGGCCGACCGGGCGATGTATCGGCAGGTCGGCATCGAACCGGAGGAGCAGGCGATTCTCGTCAACAAGAGCTCGGTGCATTTCCGCGCCGATTTCGAGCCGATCGCCGAGACGATCCTCGTCTGCGCGGCACCCGGCCCGATGCCGGTCGATCCGGCGGTCCTGCCATGGCGCCGGCTGCGCCAGGGCTTGCGCACATCACCGCTCGGCAGGCCGTTCGCCTGAGCACGTCCTCCCTCGCATCAGCCTTTCATCGCCTGGAGTTCCTATGCCCGTTCTGCCGCAGATCGACGCCTTCAAGGATGACCTCACGGCGATCCGCCGCGATCTCCACGCCCATCCCGAGATCGGCTTCGAGGAGGTTCGCACCGCCGGCATCGTCGCCGACAAGCTGAGGGAGCTGGGCATTGAGGTTCATACCGGTATCGGCACGACCGGCGTCGTCGGCGTGCTGCACGGCCAGGCGGGGCCGGGCCGACGCATCGGGTTGCGGGCCGATATGGATGCGCTGCCGATCCAGGAGACCACCAACCTGCCCTGGCGTTCTAAGGTGGCCGGCAAGATGCACGCCTGCGGCCATGACGGGCACACCACCATGCTGCTCGGTGCCGCGCGCTACCTTGCGGAGAACCGGRGCTTCAAGGGCACGGCGATCTTCGTCTTCCAGCCGGCGGAGGAAGGGCTCGGTGGCGCGCGCCGGATGATCGCGGAAAAGCTGTTCGAACGCTTCCCCTGCGACGAGATCTACGGGTTGCACAACGCACCCAATCTCGAGGCCGGCCAGATCTCGGTCTTCCCCGGCCCGGCCATGGCCGGCGCGGAT
>NZ_JBFRDQ010000240.1:0-5769 GCF_052113865.1 Allobosea sp. TAB14
GGCCTCAAATGGCATGCGCTTCGGCACTTCGCGATTTCGACGTGGATCGAGGCCAGTCTTGCCCCTAAGACGGTGCAGACTTTCGCAAGCCACTCGTCGCTGGAGATGACGATGGATCGCTACGGACACCTTTTCCCGAGCGACGATCATAGGAAAGCCTTTGACGCGATTGCGACTGGCCTGCTAAAGCCGGTTGGCACACAAACGGCGCACGCTGCGGTCAGCGCTTCGGCCTGATCGATCTAAGGTATTGTTCTGACTTGTGTTTGCRGGCGTGGTTCAGTGGTARAATGTCAGCTTCCCAAGCTGAATGTCGTCGGGTCGATCCTGAYCGCCCGCTCCAAGAGCTTCATGCCASCATCTCCGCATAACCTCGTCCCCGGAGTATTTCGAGTGAGCGCCGAGGTCGATCGCGCGAACGCTTGAGCGAAGCCAGGTAAGTTTGTAGGGCTGCCCGCCACCGACTGATGATGACGTACTGCGGCAGCGTGAATGGCAGGAATTGCATGATCACGACAGCGCCGGAGGCGAATATGCGAGACGCRCGGGCTTGTGCTGGCGTGGTGCTCTATAAGCCCGATCGAACGCTGCTTGCAAAGCAAGCCGAAGGCCTTCGAGGACGAGTGTTGTTCGTTTTTGCCAACGGGCCGGTCGATGCGGCAGTTGTGACGGCYCTCGCGCCGGCGGATGTGCGCTTGATCTGYAGCGAAGAAAACGTGGGCTTGGGCCAGGGCCTTAACGCTGTCACGAATGCTGCCGTGCAGGAAGGATTCAGCCATATCATGCTGCTCGATCAAGACAGCGAGCCGGAGCTGGACCTTCTCGACCGCTTGACCACGCGCAGCCTTGAGCTGGAAGAGCGAGGCGAGAAAGTGGCCATCSTGGCACCGCGCCTCGTGCCGCCGTCGGAGGGTTTTTATAAGCCGATCCGCTATGAGTGGCGAAGAAGCCTGCGTGACGGTGCTCTGGCCGCCGTCGATTTCGCGCCGACCTCAGGCTCGCTGGTGAATCTTGCAGCCTATGCGGAGATTGGGCCTTTCAGAGACGATTTCTTCATCGCGGGGATCGATGTCGARTGGGGTTTTCGTGCATGGGGGCGTGGTTGGGGCTCCTATCTCGCCACCGATCTTGAGATGCCTCATCGCTGGGGCGAGGCGGTCAGCGCGAACGAACTGGGCAAGCCCCAGATCCTACGTCATTCCAAGCTCCGCAACTATTACTATGCACGCAACGTGATCGCGACCGCGCGGCTCGCCCATGTTCCGTTGCGTTGGCGGACGAGGTCTTGCTTTGCTCTGGCCGCACAAATCGTCGTCCTGGCGGTGCAAGGCACGAGCGGCTCGCTGAAGCCGGTGTGGGCAGGGTTGGTCGATGGTTTGCGTGGGCGACTCGGCTCAGCGCCCGCCATWATCGACTGAGCCGCCTTGACGGCGTCGAAGGCCGGCTCGACTGGCTGGGCCAGTAAGGACGGCCCGCGCTTGACAGATCAAGGCATGGCTGCTTCTTCCCTCCGCCTTTATAGCGGTTTTCACCAACACTCGACACTGCGGAGCGAAGCGGCGTGTCATTGAAGTTTCTCGTGACGGGCGGTGCCGGCTTCATCGGCTCGGCGGTTGTCCGTAAGCTGGTAGCCGAGACGCAGCACAGCGTGTGTGTCGTCGACAAGCTAACCTATGCCGGCAATCTTGCCTCGCTGGCTCCGGTGGCCGGCAGCAATCGGTACCGCTTCGAGCACGCCGATATCGGCGATGGCGAGCGCATGCGCGCGATCTTCGCGGAATACGCCCCTGACATCGTCATGCATCTGGCTGCCGAAAGCCATGTCGACCGCTCGATCGACGGGCCCGGCGACTTTATCGAGACCAACATCGTCGGCACCTTCACCCTACTGCAGGAGGCGCTTCGGCATTTCCGTGGTCTGGAYGAGGCCGGAAGGGAGCGCTTCCGCTTCCACCACATCTCSACCGACGAGGTCTTCGGCTCGCTGGGCGACGAAGGATTCTTTCGCGAAGACACRGCTTACCAGCCCAACTCGCCCTATTCCGCYTCGAAGGCGGCCTCCGACCATCTCGTTCGCGCCTGGCATCATACCTATGACTTGCCGGTCGTGATGACCAACTGCTCGAAYAATTACGGGCCCTAYCACTTYCCSGARAAGCTSATYCCGCTGATGATCATCAACGCKCTYGAGGGSAAGCCACTGCCGRTCTAYGGCAACGGGCTGAACGTGCGTGACTGGCTCTATGTCGACGATCACGCCGACGCGCTGCTGACGGTCGCCACCGCCGGCAGGACCGGCGAGAGCTACAATATCGGCGGCCACAACGAGAAGACCAATCTCGAGGTGGTGAAGGCCATCTGCGCCATTCTCGACGAGCTCCGGCCTGAYCCGAACGGTCCGCATGAGCGGCTGATCACCTATGTCACCGACCGCCCCGGCCATGATGCGCGCTACGCCATTGACGCCGGCAAGATCGGCCGCGAGCTCGGCTGGTCGCCGAAGGAGACCTTCGAGACCGGGCTTCGCCGCACTGTCGAGTGGTATCTCGCCAATTCCGGCTGGTGGGGCGACATCCGGTCCGGCGTTTATCGCGGCGAGCGCCTCGGCGCGGCCTGAACCGGATGGACGACACCATGCTCAGCGTCGAAGAGACCGCCATCCCGGCGGTTAAGATCATCACCCCGAAGAAGCATGGCGACCATCGCGGCTTCTTCTCCGAGGTCTACAAGCAGTCCGACATGGCGGCCGCCGGGATCGACCTTGTCTTCGTGCAGGACAACCACTCGCTCTCGGCGGAGGTCGGCACGCTGCGAGGGCTGCATTTCCAGTCGCCGCCCTTCGCGCAGSACAAGCTGGTGCGCGTGACACGCGGACGGATCCTCGATGTCGCGGTCGATATCCGMGYTTCTTCGCCGACCTTCGGCAAGCACGTCGCGGTCGAGCTCTCGGCCGAGAACTGGAAGCAGCTCCTGGTTCCGATCGGCTTTGCCCATGGCTTCGTCACGCTCGAGCCGGCWACCGAGGTSCTCTACAAGGTGACGGCGCCTTATGGCCCCGCCAATGATCACGGGCTTGCCTTCGACGACCCCGCGCTCGGCATCGATTGGCGCCTGCCGCTCTCCGGCCTCACCCTCTCYGACAAGGATCGCAAGCAYCCGCGYCTTGCCGAGATGCTGCGGTATTTCGACTGATGACATTGCGTATCGCCGTTACCGGTTGGACCGGCCAGGTCGTCTGCGCCATGCTGGAGCRCGTGCCGGTCGGCGTCGAGGTCATCGCGATCCGCCGYCCGGAGCTTGACCTTTCCGTCCCCAGGACGGTCGCGCCGGCGCTGCGCGCGGCCAGGCCCGACRTCATCGTCAACRCCGCCGCCTATACGGCGGTCGATCAGGCCGAGAGCGAGCCCGAGCTCGCCATGCGCGTCAATGGCGAGGCCGCCGGCGAAGCGGCGCGGGCAGCGGCCGCCCTCGGCATTCCCATGATCCAGCTTTCGACCGACTATGTCTTCGATGGCGGCCTCGACCGGCCCTATCGCGAGGACGATGCGACCGGCCCGATCTCGGCCTATGGCGCGAGCAAGCTCGCCGGTGAGCAGGCGGTCGCGGCAGCGACCGRCAACCACGCCATCCTGCGTACGGCCTGGATCTACAGCCCCTTCGGCAAGAATTTCGTCAAGACGATGCTGCGCCTGGCCGAGGCCCGCGACGAGGTCGGKGTCGTCGCCGACCAGGCGGGAAGCCCGACCAGCGCGCTTGACATCGCCGATGCGATCTTCGCCGTCGCACGTAACCTGACCGGYAGGACGGAGGATGCYTCCCTSCGCGGCGTCTTYCATATGAGCGCGACGGGCGAGGCCGTCTGGGCCGATGTCGCGGAGGCGATCTTCGCCGAACGCGAGCGGCAGGGCGGCAAACCCGTCCGGGTCAAGCGAATCRCCACCGCCGATTACCCGACACCGGCGCGCCGGCCGGCGAACTCCCGGCTCGATTGCGGCAAGCTCGGCCGAGCCCATGGCGTGCGGCTGCCGGAATGGCAAGGGTCGCTCCAAGCTTGCGTCGCGCGACTTCTCAGAGATCAGGGCAAGGACCAGTAACGATGAAGGGCATCATCCTRGCCGGAGGTTCCGGCACGCGGCTCCACCCGATGACGCTGGCGATGTCGAAGCAGCTTCTGCCGGTCTACGACAAGCCGATGATCTACTATCCGCTCTCGACGCTGATGCTGGCCGGCATCCGCGAGGTGCTGATCATCTCGACTCCGCATGATCTGCCGCATTTYCAGCGCCTGCTCGGCGAYGGCTCCGACTGGGGSRTGAAWYTGAGCTATGCCGARCAGCCGCAYCCCGGCGGGCTGGCSCARGCCTATMTCATCGGYGCCGATTTCGTSGCCGGCCAGCCCTCGGTCCTGATCCTCGGCGACAATCTGTTTTAYGGCCATACCCTGCCGGAGATGATGGCCTCGGCCGCGGCCCGATCCAGGGGCGCGAGCGTCTTCGCCTATCATGTCAGCGACCCCGAGCGTTACGGCGTGGTCGAGTTCGATGCTGCCGGCAAGGCGATCTCGATCGAGGAGAAGCCCAAGGCGCCGAAATCAAACTGGGCCGTGACCGGGCTTTATTTCTACGATGCCCAGGTCGTCGACATCGCCGCAAACCTCAAGCCCTCGCCACGCGGTGAACTCGAGATCACTGACGTCAATCGCGTTTACCTCGAGCGCAGCGAGCTCTCGGTCGAATGCATGGGCCGAGGCTTCGCCTGGCTCGATACGGGGACGCCGGACAGCCTGCTGGAAGCTGGGGAGTTCGTCAGAACTCTTGAAAGCCGCCAGGGTTTGCGTATCGCCTGCCCGGAAGAAATTGCATTTCGGCGGGGCTGGATCTCTTCGCGGCAACTGGCCGCGCTCGGAGAGAAGCTCGCGAAGGGTGACTATGGTCGATATCTGATGCGCGTGGCCGAGGATTAAGGCGCCTCGAACCATTTGGATCCGAAGGGGCGGCCGCTCATGCCTTTCGTGACTGGTAGTGTGTGGGTTAATGGAAGGCGTTGCGGGTTGGTCGGGCTTGCCCATGAGGCCCCTTTATCGCATGAGTGCGCAATAGCCGCGGAAATTGGGCTGCGCCAATTCAGGAGATAGCCGTGAGCGATCACACAGAAGATTTGCGCAAAGTCCAGGCTCGCAAGTGGTTCTACGAATTTGACCTACCGAATGGCGCCCAGACAACTGCAGACATACCGGAAGAAGTCCGACACATACACCGGTCGCGGATCGAAAAGCTGCGCGACGTCATCTCGAAGTATGTCGAGAGCAGTGAAAGGTCGAGCGCTCTTGATCTGGCCTCGCACGAGGGTTTTTTCTCAATCGAGCTGAGCAAGCACTTTGCATCGGTGCAAGGCCTTGAAATCCGCCCCGAGAGCCTCGACGCGGCGCGTCTCATCACGCGGGCCCTCGGTATTTCGAACGTGACTTATGAGAAAGCGGATCTGACGAAAATCGAGATCGACGATCGATGGAAGTCGGATTTCGTGCTGGTCTATGGCCTCCTGTATCATCTCGAGAATCCTGTTCAGGTCATCCGTCTGGCATCCCAACTCGCCCGCAAGCACATTCTTATCGAAACCCAGATCTTTCCGTACGATATATCCGGCCGGCTGGAGGACGGAAACTACAGATGGCAACGGGAGGTTCAGGGCGTCTTCAGCCTATCAGTCGACTACGCTGCGCGACGTGAAGGCGGATCTACCGATATCGCTCTCGTCCCCTCGTTGAAC
>NZ_JBFRDQ010000241.1:0-10415 GCF_052113865.1 Allobosea sp. TAB14
CTCCAGCACCGTCCCGTCCGGTCTCTGCCTCTCATAGTCCAGAATTTCGACGTTTATTCCTTCGTATTTGATGGCGCGAAGGAGCGCTTCGGTGACCGTACCAAATTCGCCTTGCTCCATCTGCCATCGTTTCACCGCCTCGAACGACGGATGGGACCGCATCAAGTCGGCAGGCAGGCCGAGCAGATCGATCGCGCGCTGATTGCAGACCGCCACATAGCCGTTGGCGTCCACCATCAGAATTCCCTGGTCCACATGCTCCACGACAGCGTTCAACAGAGCGCTGTCCACGGGGAATGCTCGCGTCATGCGCTGAGTGGTCAAGCGTCGGCCCCTCCCCAAGCTAATGGTCAAGCAAGGTATGGCCGCCCACTTTCGAAATACTGAAAGACCGAATGCCCGGCATCGCAGGCCAGACCGGTATGCTCGCTCGGCTTGCGACCATGCGCCTCTGGTTTGGAATTGTTCCGATGTGATATGAAGCCGGCATGCCGCTGCCGCCCCCGCTCAAGCCTCGGGCGTGCCGCGACGTCGTCATTTGAGGCATCGCCATGGAATCCCGGGTCGTCAGGCCGTTCCCCCATCCTGAGTCGCGCCAGAGCGAGGCCCAGGCCGCCCCCTCGCTCGGACTGACGCGCCGCATGCGCCGCAACCGCAAGGCCGAGTGGTCGCGACGGCTGGTGCGCGAGACGCGGCTGACGACCGACGATCTGATCTGGCCGATCTTCCTGATGGACGGGCAGCAGGCCCGCACGCCGGTGGAATGGATGCCCGGCGTCGACCGGCTGAATATCGACGAAGCCGTCCGGCAGGCGGCCGAGGCGGCGGCACTCGGCATCCCCGCCATCGCCCCCTTCCCCTATGTCGAAAAGGCGCTGCGCGACTCGACGGGCTCGGAGGCGCTGAGCAGCGAAAACCTGATGTGCCGCGCCGTGCGGGCGATCAAGCGGGAGGTGCCGCAGATCGGCATCATCTGCGACGCYGCGCTCGACCCCTACACCTCGCACGGCCATGACGGCGTGATGGATGGCGAGCGCATCCTGAACGACGCCAGCGTCGCGATCCTCGTCCGGCAGGCGCTGGCGCTGGCCGATGCCGGCGCYGACGTSATCGCCCCCTCCGACATGATGGACGGGCGCGTCGGCGCGATCCGCGCCGCGCTCGACGCCGCCGGCCAGGAGGACGTGCAGATCATGGCCTATGCGGCCAAATATGCGTCCGCCTTCTACGGCCCGTTCCGGGACGCCATCGGCACCAATGCGACGCTGATCGGCGACAAGCGCACCTACCAGATGGACCCGGCCAACACCGACGAGGCCATCGCCGAGGTCGCGCTCGACCTCGAGGAGGGCGCCGACATGGTGATGATCAAGCCCGGCCTGCCCTATCTCGACGTGGTGGCGCGGGTGAAGGACCAGTTCCGCGTGCCGACCTTCGCCTATCAGGTCTCCGGCGAGTACGCGATGCTGATGGCCGCCGTGCAGAATGGCTGGCTCGACGGCGACAAGGCGATGCTGGAGAGCCTGCTGGCCTTCAAGCGCGCCGGCGCCGACGGCGTGCTGACCTATTTCGCGCCGCGCGTGGCGAAGATGCTGAAGGCGGGCTGAGCTTTCCGGTCCCAGACGATTTCGGCGCGTTCGGTGGGTGCCGAATGGTTTTCCGCTCCGCTCGAAAGCGACGACGGTTTCAGCATGATGACGAATGAAAGCCAGAGCTTCCTGGCGCGACTGAAGGCCGACCTGCGAGCAGCGATGCGCGAGCGCAAATCGGTCGAGGTGACGGCACTGCGTGAATTGATCGCTGCGATCGACAATGCCCAGGCCGTTCCAGTCGGCGATCGGCACGACAGCTATGTGTTTCACGCATTCGGCGACAGCGCGGTCGAAGTCCCACGCAAGGTGCTGGGCAAGGACGAGCTGCGCCGTTTGGTCGAAGCCGAAATCCAGAGCCGAAACAATGCAGCGAAGACGTATCGCAGCCTCGGGCGCGACGACAAGGCTCAGGATCTGTCTGATGGAGCACAGACCCTGAATCGATATCTCGATCCGCCCGATCTGAGCTAGCGGCACACCACCCACTCCAAAGCCATGTTTCAAACGGCACGGGCAAGCGCTACCGTTGCCGCCGCATGCGCCCGCTCCTCCTGCCGATTCTGGTTGTCGTCCTCGTGGCCCTCGCCGGTTGCGGCGAAGACTTCGACACCGACCAGACGCGGCTGTGCCGGCAGGCGATCCCGCCGCTCAACCCGCCGGGAGCGCATATCGAGATCGAACGGATGACGGTCGGCCCGGTGCGGCGGGCCCTGCGCCTGCTCTACCGGATGCAGCTCGGCGACGGCGTCGCGCGGCATCGCAGCATCGACTGCCTGTTCGGCACGGACGACAAGGGGCTCGGGCGGCCGACGCTGATCGGCATCGCCTCGGACGGGCAGCCGATGTCGGATGCCAGCTTCTATTTCCTGCGCCGCTTCTATCTCGAGGATCGCAGCGAGCCCCCGCCGGACCCGGCCGCACCCACGGCGTCGGACCTGCCCGCCGTGCCGGCCGGCCTCGCCTATGGCCTGCAGCAGGCGCTGAGCGGCCTGCCCTCGGCAGCGATCTACGGGCTGCTCGCCKCSGCCTATGCGCTGRTCTAYGGSCTGACCGGSCGSATCATCCTGWGCTTYGGCGAATTCGCCGCGCTCGGGGCGCTGGCCTCGGTGGTCGGGGTGGCGCTGCTGCTCTCGCTCGCCGTCTCGACGCCGCTGACGGGGCTCGCCGTCGCCTTCACCGTGGCGATCCTCGTCTCGGCGCTGCACGGCTTCGCCATGGGCCGCTTCGTGCTGCGCCATCTCGAACGCGCCAGCGGCCAGCAGATGCTGATCGCGACGATCGGCCTTTCGATCGCGCTTTCGGAATATCTGCGCCTCGCCCAGGGGCCGCAATTGCGCTGGCTGCCGCCGGTGTTCAACGCTCCCGTGGCGCTCGTCCATGCCGGCGATTTCATCGTGACGCTCAACCCGGTCGCGACCCTCCTGACGCTGATCGGGTTGGGCGCCACGCTCGGGCTGGTGCAGCTCATCCGCCGCACCGCCTATGGCCGGGCCTGGCGGGCGGTCGCCGACGATGAGGGCACGGCGGCGCTGTTCGGCGTCGATGCACGCGCCGTGCGCGACATCGCCGTCATCATCGCCTGCGCGCTCTGCGGCATGGCGGGCGTCATCGTCACGGTGATCTATGGCGGCATGGGCTTCGCCGGCGGCTTCTCGCTCGGCCTCAAGGCGCTGGTCGCGGCCATTCTCGGCGGCATCGGCTCGGTGCCGGGCGCGGCGCTGGGCGGATTGTTCATCGCCGGCTTCGAGGCGGTCTGGTCGGCGACGCTGCCGATCGAGCAGCGCGACCTCGCGGTCTATCTGCTGCTCGCCATCGTGCTGATCTGGCGCCCCGGAGGCTTCTTCGGCGACAGCGAATTGACGCCGCGCCAGGTTTGACGACAGCCTGCGACATCGGCTTCCGTCCGAAAACACATTTGCCTTTCGCCCCCGGACGAGACACGGACCTCATCATGACCGAGACCTTCGCGATCACGCCCGAGGACATCGACGCCGCCGCGGGGCGGATCGCAGGCCATGTCCTGCGCACGCCGCTGGTGCCGGCGCCGCGCCTCTCCGAGCTCACGGGCGCGCAGGTCATGGTCAAGCATGAGAACATGCAGGCGACCGCCTCCTTCAAGGAGCGCGGCGCGGTCAACAAGTTGCTCTCGCTCAGCGAGGCCGAGCGGGCCCGCGGCGTCATCGCCATGTCGGCCGGCAACCATGCCCAGGCCGTGGCCTATCACGCCAAGCGCTTCGGCATCCCGGCGACCATCGTGATGCCCGAGACGACGCCATTGGTGAAGGTCGAGAACACCCGCGCCCATGGCGCGCGCGTCGTGCTCCATGGCGAGACGCTCTACGAATCCGCGCAGAAGGCACGCGAACTCGCCGGCGCCGAGCAGCTCGTCTTCGTCCACCCCTATGACGATGCCGCGGTGATGGCGGGCCAGGGCACCGTCGCGCGCGAGATGCTCGCCGACGAGCCCGATCTCGACATGCTGATCATYCCGCTCGGMGGCGGCGGGCTGATGGCCGGCAATGCCGTCGCCGCCAAGGCGATCAAGCCCGGCATCGAGCTGATCGGCGTCGAGGCCGACCTCTATCCCTCCTTCTTCAACGCCGTGAACGGGCAGGACCGCCCCATCGGCGGAGCGACGCTGGCCGAAGGCATCGCGGTCAAGACCGTCGGCCAGATGACGCTGCCGATCGTCTCGAAGCTGGTTTCCGACATCGTGCTCGTCGGCGAAGACCTGATCGAGCGCGCCGTCAACGCCTATGCCTGCCTGCAGCACAGCCTGGCGGAAGGCGCCGGCGCGGCCGGGCTCGCGGCGATGCTGAAGGAGCCGGAGCGCTATGCCGGGCGCAAGGTCGGGCTCGTGCTCTGCGGCGGCAACATCGACACCCGCCTGCTCGCCGCGATCATGGTGCGCGAGCTGGAGCGGGAGGACCGTATCGTCGCCTTCCGCCTGACCAGCAGCGACCGGCCCGGCCTGCTCGGCAAGATCGCGAGCCTTCTCGGCAATGAGGGGGCCAATATCCTCGAGGTCAGCCATGGCCGGCTTTTCCTCGACGTGCCGGCGAAAGGCGTCTCGCTCGACGTCACGGTCGAGACGCGCGGCGAGGCACATTCGCGCGCGATCGAGGACATGCTGGCGAAAAATGGCTTCGCGCCCCGGCGCATCCTGCCGCGTGGCCTTGCGGAACCGACGCGCTGATCAAACATTGTTGCCCGGGTGCGCATTCCCGCGCGCCGTCATGAGGATCGAGTTCGATGAGCGATACCCGCTACGGCCAGCCGCCGATCACGGCCCTGGAGCAGCGTCCCTACCAGAACGTCAGCGGCGTCCTGGGCTCGCGGCTCTTCGCCTGGATCATCGACATCGTCGTGCTGTTCTTCCTCGGCTGGCTGGTCTTCCTGCTGCTGGTGGTGCTCGGCCTCGTCACCTTCGGCGCGACCTGGTTCCTGATCCCGGCCGCCGCCTTCGTGACGGCGCTGGGGTATGCGGCCTTGACGGTCGGCGGCCGGCGCCAGTCGACCTGGGGCATGCGCGTCGCCGGCTTGCGGGTCGAGACCGCGGATGGCGGGCGGCCGGACGGCCTCGTCGCGGCGGTGCATGCGCTGTTCTTCTACGTTGCGGCCGGAACGGTGGCGCTGTGGCTCATCGACATCGGCTGCGGCCTCTTCCGCTCCGATCGGYGCCTCGGCCATGACCTGCTGACCGGCCTCGTGGTCGTGCGGGCGTAACGCCGGAATTTGCAGCGCTTGAACGGAATCACCACCGTCATTCCGGGGCCTAGAACCGGAAGCGCAGCAGCCGGCCGAGCCGCGAGAAGACCGGAACCATGCTCATGACGGGAATGGCCATCCGCGCGAAGAGCGACATTCGGTCGACCTGCGCGAGGTCGTAACCGCCCGGGCCGTAGCCCGTCAGCTCCTCGGCCAGCGTGAGCTGGGGGAGCTGGCGGAGCAAGTCCTCGGGGTCGTCGAGCGCCCAGTGCAAGGTCGCTCCCGTCGCACGGATCGAAGGCTGCCAGGCGAGCAGGGCGAGGCCAAGCCCGCTATAGGCATCGAAGGCCAGCTCGCCCCCGGGCAGATGCCCGGTCACGCGCTCCAGCAGCAACGGCACCTCCTCCGACGGCAAATAGGGCAACAGCCCTTCGGCGATGACGAAGGCCGGCTTGTCCCGCAAGGCGACGCCGATCATGATGTCGCGGTCGATCCTCAGCCGGTCGAAATCGTAGTCGATCCCCGCCAGGGCCTGCGCGGCAAAGCGGTCCTTCAGCAGGGTATCGGGCAGCTGGCTCTCGCCGGCCTTGGCACAGAGCGTGACGAGAAGCGTTTCGCGCGCGCCGTGGAGAACTACCTTTTCACCGGTCATCGCGTCCTCCCGATCTCGCATCGCGCTTGTTGCCGCCGCTGCCGATGCTACATTGAAGGGCGGAAGCTTCCGGGGAGCCAGCCGACGTGACGCGCCCGTTGCGGGATGCCCCGCAATTCTACCTCACTTCGCCGACCGCGTGTCCCTATTTGCCGGGCCGCGAGGAACGGAAGGTGTTCACCCATCTCGTCGGACCGCGCGCCGGCGACCTCAACAACGTGCTGTCGCAAGGCGGCTTCCGGCGTTCGCAGAGCATCGCCTACCGTCCGGCCTGCGAGGTCTGCCGGGCCTGCGTCTCGGTGCGCGTCTGCGTCGACGATTTCCGCTACTCGCGCGGCTTCCGCAAGGTGCTGGCCCGCAACAGCGACCTGATCGGCGAGACACGCCCGCCACAGCCGCGCTCCGAGCATTATTCCCTGTTCCGCTCCTATCTCGACGAGCGGCATCCGGATGGCGGCATGGCGACGATGTCGGCGCTCGACTTCGCGATGATGGTCGAGGACACCCATGTCGAGACCAGCCTGATCGAGTATCGGCGGCGCGGACCGGATTCGGGCTTCACCGGGCGCGGCCAGGGCGACCTCTTCGCCATGGCGCTGACCGACACGCTGAACGACGGCCTGTCGATGGTCTATTCGGTCTATGATCCCGGGCTGGAGCTCCGCTCGCTCGGCACCTTCATGGTGCTCGATCACATCGMGCGSGCCCGCARGCTCGGMCTGCCYTAYGTCTATCTCGGCTATTGGGTCGATGGCTCGCCCAAGATGKCCTACAAGGCCCGGTTCCTGCCGCAGGAGCGGCTGACGCCGCAGGGCTGGGAACGGGTCGAGACGAACGCTCCCACCGCGTGAAGCGCGTCGCGACGCCGGCGAACCGAATGCCGCAACCTATGAGGGCGATCCCTCAAGAATGATCGCATTCCCATAGGGTGTCAGGCCATACGGTCAGGGATCGGCGTATCCGCTCCCGTTTTCCCCGAAAAAGCGCAATCGGCTTAAGAGTAAATCAAGTCCGCATCTCGCATTGTCCCGGCACCTGATCGCCTGGGGGGCTTCATGCTGCGCGACCTGACCCGGATGCCGGCCGAGATGTCGTCGGATTCGCGCCGGCAGTTGCTCAATGCCGTCACGGACCTGTTCCTGCTGGACCAGGAGCCGAGCGAGGTCAGCAAGGAGCATTACGGCGACATCGCGGTGACGTCGCTCTCCCATCTCGGCGACGAGGACCGCCAGAGCTATGCCGATCGCGTCGCGGCGCTGCCGAGCCTGCCGCGCAACGTCGCCGTCACGCTCGGCGGCGACGACAATGTCGAGGTGGCGCGGCTGGTCCTGACCCTGTCCCCGGTCCTCACCGACACCGATCTCGCCGCCATCGCCGTCAGCCAGACTCAGCAGCATCTCGCGGCCATCGCCGAGCGCGCGCGCCTGTCCGAGAGCGTCACCGACATCCTGGTCGAGCGCGGCGACCGGACCGTTCTCTCAACCGTCAGCGCCAATGAGGGCGCCGCCTTCTCGGATCGCGGCTTCGACCGGCTGCTGGAGCGCGGCACCGGCGATGCGGGAATCGCCGGCAACCTCGCCCGGCGCTCGGATCTCGCACCGAAACGGGCTGAACGGGTGCTGCGCATCGTCGAGCAATTGTCGGACGGCTCCGGCGCTGCGGGGACACCGACCGAGGAAGCGGTCTCGCTCGCCCGGCAGGCCCGCCAGCAGCGCCTCGAAGTGAAGCTCCTGCTCTCCGACCTCACCGCCAAGGTGCGCGAGGTCGACGACGTCCTGACCATGCTGGCCGACGAGGACCGGGCCTTCCACCTGGCGCAGGTCTTGTCGCAAGTCGCCGAGATCACCCCCGAGCAGGCGCTGCGGGTGCTGATGCAGCGCAATGCCAGCGGCATCGCGGTGACCTGCCGTTCGCTCGGCGTCGGCATGACGGCCTTCCGCGCCATCCTGCAATTGCGGGCGCGGCGCCTCTATTTCTCCTCGCGCGACATCGACGACGACGTCGACGCCTATGCCAAGCTCGACCTCGCCACCGCCGAGCGGACGCTGCGCTTCCTCAAGCTGCGCACCAAGATCGCCTGAGCCGCCAGGCGCGCCTGCGCGGAGCGGCCGCGCCACAAAACGGCGACATTCGCCGGACCTCATGCTAGGCTCCAGCAGGTATTTGCCGTGAGGATGCCTTCGACGTGAGATTCCCGGTCGTTTCCGCCGCCATGACCGCCGCCGGGCTGGCGCTGTTCGCAGGCGCCGGCACGGCACGGGCCCAGACCTCCCTCCCGCTCACCGGCTTCGCCTCGCTGCCCTCCTTCGCCTGGGACACGCCCTCGCTCTCGCCGAAATGGGAGGGCTCCTATGCGCGCATCTCCTCCGGCTTCCAGGTGACGAGCGGCAAGCATATGCGCACCAGCGCGGGGCCAACCTTCGGCCTCGAAATGGGAACGATGCGGCAGGAGGGCAATTTCGTCTACGGCATCGTCGGCGCGCTCGACTACTCGCCCACCCTCGGAGGCTACGGCACGCCGAGCTTCGGCAATGTCGCCTATACCCGCGATTTCGCCGGCGCGTTCCAGATCAAGACCGGCGTGCTCGTGACGCCGGACGTGCTGGTCTACACCAAGGTCGGCATGTCCGCCGCGAACGAGACCTGGCGCTATGGCGCGACGAGCGTCTCCCCGCCCTTCAGCCAGAGCGATATCGCGGTCAGGCCCGAGGCGCGAGCCGGCGTGGAATGGGCCGTTACCGACAAGCTGACGCTCGGCGTCGAGGTCGGCGTGGTCGGCCAACGGCTTCGCTGACGGAGTCGGCGCCGACACCGGCGGGGCGGCATCCCGCGCATCGCCCCGAGATTTCGCCCTCGTCCTCCAAACTGATGATCCCGCCGCTCGCGGACACAATAAGCTGCGCCTGACCGGACGTGCCCGGATYAGGCGAGCGTGCCGCGGGCCGGCAGCCCGGATCCCCGTCGCCCGGCTTCGAACTCCTCAGGCGAGGCGAAGCGATGGCGCGCAATCTCAGCAAGGGCATGAGCGGCCAGGATGTGCGGATCCTCCAGGACCGGCTGAACTACCATCTGCGTCGCGAAACCCCGCTCGCGCTCGACGCCATCTTCGGGCCGAAGACTCATGAGCGGGTGAGCAAATTCCAGACGCTTCACGGGCTGACGAAGGACGGCATCGTCGGCCCCAGGACCCGCGCCATCCTGTTCGAAGTCGAAACCTTCCCGGCGCAGGTCCTCGTCTTCCCCGAATTGACGCGGCCGACCTTCGGAGCCGGCGGGGCTTTAGGAATCAAGCCGCCGCAGCTGATCCCGCCGCTGACGCTGCCAGGCACCGCGCCCAAGCAGCCGCAATTCGTCCAGGCGGAGCGACGCCGCTCGTCATGCTGCAAGGCCGGGCCGAAGGCGAGATCGAAATCGACTACACCGGCAAGGCGCAGTCGAACTATTTCAAGGCGACCGTCACCTGCAATTTCTTCCTCGGCGTCGTCGGGACATTTTGACCGGACCGCCGCGGGCGTCGCGACCTTAAGCCCGTCAGCCGCCGAAGCTGTTGCTCTTCGGGAAGCCCTTGGGCGGCAGACGGCCGGACTCGGCGCGGTGGCCCAGCCATTCGAGCAGATCGCCCTGCGGCACCGTCCAGGTCCGGCCGGAGGTGTCGAGCCAGGTCAGGCCGTCAGCCAGCTTGAAGGTCTTGGCGTCGGAGAGGCCACCATCCTTGTAGCGCTGCAGGCGCACGCCCTTGCCGCGCCCCATCTCCGCCACCTCGGAAATCGGGAAGCAGAGCAGCTTGCGGTTCTGGCCGATGATCGCGACATGGTCGCCATCGGCCGGCACGGCCAGCATGGCGACGGTCGTTCCGTCGACATTCAGGACCTGCCTCCCTTTACGCGTATTGGCGACGACATCGTCCGCGGGCGCGACGAAGCCCCTGCCCTCGCTCGTCACCATCAGCAGCTTCGAACCGGGCTTGTAGGCGAAAGCCGAGACGATCTCGGCCGTCTCCTCGAGCTCGATCATCAGGCGGATCGGATCGCCGAAGCCGCGCCCGCCCGGCAGCTTCGAGGCCTCCAGCGTGAAGACCTTGCCGTTCGAGGCGAGCACCAGCACCTTCGCCGTCGTTTCGGTGAAGAAGGCCGTCTGGAGCGTGTCGTCGCCCTTGAAGGAGAAGCTGGACTTGTCCTGGACATGGCCCYTCAGCGCGCGGATCCAGCCCTTCTTCGAGATCACGACCGTGATCGGCTCGCGCTCGACCATGGCCTGGGTCAGGTCGATATCGGTGGTATCGGGCATATCCGCGAAATCGGTGCGGCGCTTGCCGATCGCCGTCTCCGGGCCGAAGGTCTTCTTCACTTGGCGGATGTCCCAGGCGATGGTCTTCCACTGGGTCGCCTCGGAGCCGAGCAGTTCCTCGATCTGCCCCTTCTCCTTGGTCAATTCGTCGAGCTCGGTCTTGAGCTGCATCTCCT
>NZ_JBFRDQ010000242.1:0-5707 GCF_052113865.1 Allobosea sp. TAB14
GTGCGCACCATCGCAGGCTTAAAGCGCGCCGACGTGATCTGGCGGCGCATCGACGGCGATTTCGCCGATCCGCTCGAGCTCAACGCGCAATCGGCGCTCGGCGTCGCCGGCCTCGTCGAGGCGGTGCGGGAGGGCAATGTCCATATCGCCAACGGCCTCGGCTCGGGCGTCGTCGAGGCGCGCGCGCTGATGGGCTTCCTGCCGGCGGTGGCCCGCCAGCTCCTCGGCGAGGAGCTGATCCTGCCCAATATCGCGACCTGGTGGTGCGGCCAGCGGCGCGAGCGCGAGGCCGTGCTCGACCGCCTCGACGAGATGAGCATCGCGCCGGCCTTCCGCAGCGCCGGCGGCGGGCTCGACACCGGCCCCGTGCTCGCAGGCGATCTGCCGGCAGCCGAGCGCGAGGCGCTGCGCGCCCGCATCGCCGCGCGCGGCATGGACTATGTCGGGCAGGAGATCGTCCGGCTCTCGACCATGCCGGTGTTCCAGAACGGCCGGCTCGAACCGCACCCGATGACGCTGCGCGTCTTCGCCGCCGCGACCCCGGACGGCTGGAAGGTGATGCCCGGCGGCTTCTGCCGGATCTCGGACGAGCCGGATGCGCGCGCCGTCAGCCTGCGCAACGGCGTACGCTCCAGCGATGTCTGGGTGACGGCCGATGCGCCGGTCGAGCCTCTCACGCTGCTGCCGACGCCGGACCGCATCGCCATCCGCCGCATCACCGGCACCTTGCCGAGCCGCGCGGCGGACAATCTGTTCTGGCTCGGACGTTACCTGGAGCGCTGCGAGGCGACCTTGCGCCTCGTGCGCGCACTGCTCGGCCGGCTGATCGATTCCGATCCCGCTCCGGGACGCAGCGGGACCGTGCGCCGGCTGGGTGATCTGCTCGTGGCCTGGGGCTCGGCCCAGCGCGGCCGCAGCCAGAGCCCGGCGACGCAAGCCTATTCGGCGCTCTACAGCCTCGACGATTACGGCTCCGCCGCGGCCTCGGTGCGCGAGGCCCGGCGCACCGCGTCCGTCATCCGCGAGCGGCTCTCGGTCGATGCCTGGCGGCTGTTCGGCGATCTGCAGAGCCAGCTCACGCCGAAGGAAGGGCGCAAGCCCTCGGAGGGCGAAGCCTACGAGATCGCCGACCGCGCCCTGAAGACGCTCGCGGCCTTCTCCGGTCTCAGCCAGGAGAACATGGTGCGCGGGGCCGGCTGGCGCTTCCTCGATATCGGCCGGCGGCTGGAACGCGGCGTCGGCACCTGCCGCTTCGCCCGGCAATTCGCCGAGAACGACGCCTCGGTCGACTCGCTCGACGCCTTGCTCGACCTGACGGATTCGCAGATCACCTACCGCTCGCGCTATCTGCTCGGCGCGAGCCTCCAGCCCGTGCTCGATCTGGTGATGCTCGATCCCTACAATCCGCGCTCGGTCGCCTTCCAGATCGAGCGGCTCGAGGCCGAGATCGCGGATCTGCCCTCCCTGACGGAGGACGGCATGCTGGAGGCGCCGCGCCGGCTCATCCTGCGGCTCGCCGCCGATTGCCGCACCGCCGAGGCCAGCCGGCTCGACCGCACCAGCATCCTGCTGTTCGAGCAGTTGCTGATGGGGATATCCAGCGCCATCGCCGACCGCTACTTCCTCCAGAACAGCGGCCCCGAAGGGTCGCGACTGACAGGCATCGCGTGATCTACGACGTCCGCCACGTCACCACCTACGGCTATAGCCGGCAGGTGCCCTTCGCGCGCTGCATCATGCGGCTGCTGCCGCGCGACGGCTCCGGCCAGAGCGTGCAGAAGAGCGAGCTCTCGGTCATGCCGCGCCCGGCCGAACGCAGCGACGCGGCCTGCTTCTTCGGCAACCGGATGACGACGGTGACGATCACCAAGCCGCATCGCGAGCTGAAGGTCGAGATGCGGGCGCGCCTCTCCGTCGAGCGCTCTGCCCCGCCGCATCCAGGGCTGACGCGCGGCTGGGAGGAGGTCGCAGCGCTGGCGCTCGCCTCCGACAGTCTCGCACCGGCTTCGCCGACGCATCACATCTATCCCAGCCGGCTGGTGCCCGAGGTCGGCGCCGTCGTCGCCTATGCGCGTACGAGCTTCGGCAAGGGACGGCCGGTGCTGGAAGCCGCGAGCGAATTGATGGCGCGGATCCGGCACGACTTCACCTACGACCCCGCCGCAACGGAGGTCTCGACCCCGTTGGCGGAGGCTTTCGCCCAGCGCCACGGCGTCTGCCAGGATTTCGCGCATATCATGATCGCAGGCTTGAGGGGGCTCGGACTGCCGGCGGCCTATGTCAGCGGCTATATCCGCACCATTCCGCCCCCGGGCCAGAAGCGGCTCGAAGGCGCCGATGCCAGCCATGCCTGGGCGCTGCTCTGGTGCGGCCCCGAGACGGGCTGGGTGGGGCTGGACCCGACCAACGACCTGATCGTCGCCGACGACCACATCGTCACCGCCATCGGCCGCGACTATGCCGATGTCGCACCGCTCGACGGGGTGCTGATCGGGCCGGGCTCGCAGAAGATCGGCGTCGCGGTGGACGTGATCCCGGTCGGCTGAAGAGCGCTCAGGCCGCTTCCTCGGACGGGTGAGCCGGCGCCGGCATCCGCGCATGCGCCTCGCCCCAGGCCTTCAGCGCCATGATGACCGGCTCGAGCGTGCGGCCCTTGGCCGAGAGGCTGTATTCGACGCGCGGCGGCACCTCCGCATAGACCACGCGGACGATCAGCCCGTCCGCCTCCAGCTCGCGCAACTGATTGGTCAGCATGCGCTGCGTCGCGCCCGGCATGCGGCGGCGGATTTCGTTGAAGCGCAAGGTGCCGGCCGTGAGCAGGTGATAGAGCGCGATGCCCTTCCACTTGCCGCCGATGAAGCCGAGCGCCGCCTCGACGGGGCAGCCCGGCGAACAGTAAGGCTCCTGGAAACGCGGCGGCATGACGGTATCCTTTTCGACACTATGGTCTGAATTTGTGCGTTCTTGCGCTATTTGCAGGTTAAGCTCATCTGGCCTCCATCGCAACGCAGGAGAGACGCCATGCGCGCCGTCGGATACCGCCAGTCACTGCCCATCACCGCGGAAGACAGCCTGATCGACCTCGACCTACCGAAGCCCGCCGCCGGGGCGCGCGACCTGCTCGTCGCGGTCAAGGCCGTCTCGGTCAACCCGGTCGATACCAAGGTGCGGATGCGCAGCCAGCCTGCGGCGGGCGAAAGCGCCGTGCTCGGCTGGGACGCGGCGGGGATCGTCGAGGCGGTCGGCTCCGAGGTCACCGGGTTCAAGCCGGGAGATGCCGTGTTCTATGCCGGCGCGATCAATCGCCCCGGCAGCAACGCCGAATTCCACCTCGTCGACGCGCGCATCGCCGGGCCGAAGCCCGCCTCGCTCGGCTTCGCGGAAGCCGCCGCGCTGCCGCTGACCGCAATCACCGCCTGGGAGATGCTGTTCGACCGGCTGAAGATCCGCGATGCGGTGCCGGGCGCCGCGAACGCGCTTGTGATCGTCGGCGGCGCCGGCGGCGTCGGCTCGATCGCGATCCAGCTCGCGCGCCGGCTGACCGACGTCACGGTGATCGCCACCGCCTCCCGCCCCGAGACGCAAGCCTGGGCCAAGGAGCTCGGCGCCCATCATGTCGTCGACCACACCAAGGCGCTGCCGGAGCAGATCGCCGCGCTCGGCCTCGGCGCGCCGGCCTTCGTCTTCTCGACGACGCATACCGACACCCATCTCGCCGGCATCGTCGAGCTGCTGGCGCCGCAGGGGCGGCTCGGCCTGATCGATGATCCCAAGACGCTCGACGTCACCCTGCTGAAGCGCAAGAGCCTCTCGCTGCATTGGGAGTTCATGTTCACCCGCCCTGTGTTCCAGACGGCCGATATCGCAGAGCAAGGCAAGCTGCTGGCGGAGGTCTCGCGTCTCGTCGACGCCGGCACGATCCGCACGACGCTCGGCGAGCATTTCGGCGCGATCAACGCGGCCAATCTGAAACGCGCTCACGCGCTGATCGAGAGCAACCGCGCGAAGGGCAAGATCGTGCTGGAAGGCTTCTGACGACGCCCTTATCCGGCGCCCGGCACATCACCTGCGGTTTCCGAAGTCTCGCGACTGGAGTCGAGCGGCAGGGAATGCTAGCGAGCCCCGGTTACGCCGGGGCCCGCCTGTTCATGTTCATCCTGAAACCGCTGGGCGACAAGCGCATCGGCCTGCTCTGGTCTTCGCAGCTCCTCTCCGCCACCGGTGCGGAATTCTACATGGTGGCGGTGATCTGGATCGCCTCMTCGCTGATCGGCCGTGACGCCGGCTATGTCTCGGCACTGCAATCGGGCGCCCTGCTTTTCGGCAGCCTGTTCGCCGGAGCCCTCACCGATCGCTGGCGGCATGCGACGACGATGGTCGGCGTCAGCCTGTTCCGGGCGGCGCTTCTCCTGCTGCTGGCGGCGGCGAGCGCCTTCGGCTTCATGAGCCTGCCCCTGCTCRCAGTGACCGCGGGCGCCGTCGCGCTCGCCACCTCAGTCTATGACCCCGCCTTGCAGGCGACGCTGCCGATCCTGGCGCCCGGCACCTCGATCCGCCACGCCGTCAACGGGCTGTTCGACGCGACGCGGCGCATGGCGCGTATCCTCGGCCCCAGCCTGATCGCCCTCGTCAACGGCCTCGTGCCGATCGGCCAGTTCTTCGCCATCACGGCCGGCGGGTTCCTGCTCTCGGCGCTCGGCGTCCGGGCCGCCCTGAAGGGGGCGCCGTTGCCCGCGCCACCCGAGACGCGCCGCGGCCTGTCATCGGTGCTCGACGCGATCATGGGCGGGGCGCGTGCCGTGCGGCATCACCGCCTGATGCATTTCGGCCTCATCGCCGACTTCGTCGGCAACGTCACCTGGTCGATGGGCGTTCTGCTCGGCATGGCGCTTTATCTGCGCATGACGAGCGCCGAGCCGCTGACCGCCTACAGCCTGATGATGACCGCCTATGGCGCCGGCAATCTCGCCGCGAACCTCGTCCTGGCCGGGATCACGCCGAAGCGGCCGCTGCTGTGGCTCGTGATGTCGAAGCTCACCTTCGGGCTGGGCGTGCTGCTGATGCCCTTCGCGCCGAATACGGCGGCCTTGATGGCCTGCGCGGCGCTGGCCGCGGTCAACGGCCCGTTCGAAAATCTGGCGCTTCTGCACATCATCCAGCACGATTTCCCGCCGCAGCGGATCGCACAAGTCTACCGCCTGCAGATGTGCGCCGTGTTCGGCGGTTCGCTGATCGGCTATCTCGCCGCGCCGAGCCTGTTCGCCGCCTTCGGCCTCGCGCCCATGATCGCCACGCTCGGCGCCGTCACGCTGGCAACGGGGCTGGTCGGGCTGGCGCTGTCGCGCCTGCTGCACGGGCCCAGGCCGATATGAAAACGGCCCCGTCCGAAGACGGGGCCGTATCGTTCCTGCCTGATGCAGCCGGTCAGGCCAGCGTGTAGGCCGTCTTGACGGTGGTGTAGAACTCCTTGGCGTAGGCGCCCTGCTCGCGCGGGCCGTAGCTGGAGCCCTTCCGGCCGCCGAACGGCACGTGATAATCGACGCCCGCGGTCGGCAGGTTGACCATCACCATGCCGGCTTCGCTGTTGCGCTTGAAATGCGTCGCATACTTCAACGAGGTCGTGCAGATGCCCGAGGAGAGGCCGAACTCGGTGTCGTTGGCCACGGTCAGCGCCTCGTCATAATCCTTGACGCGGACGATGTTGGCG
>NZ_JBFRDQ010000243.1:0-5700 GCF_052113865.1 Allobosea sp. TAB14
ATCGACCACGGCGCCGGTGCCGTGCTGGGCCGGATGCCGTTTCAGGATGATCGGCCCCAGCCTGATGAAGCAGTCGATCGCCGTGATCGAGGAGAAACCCGCCTGCGCGATCGCCGCTTCGTCACCCGGCCGGCAAATGATCGGCAGGTTCTTCGGCACGCGCTCCTTCGCGACCGCATCGAAATGGTCGGCGTGGAGGTGGGACACGATCACCGTGTCCACCCCGGCGAGGATGTCCTCGATCGGCTCGGGCAGCGGCGTCATCGGGTTCGGCGAGCGGCCGGTGAAGGAAGGGCGACTGAGCGGCACCCCGAAATCCGGGTCGATCAGGAAGGTCCTGCCGCCATAGTTGAGCTTCAGCGTCGCGTTGCGGAGAAGTTTGAGCTTCATATCCGTCCGGCTCCTGGTCTCGGGGCGGGCATTGTTTCGCCCAGGCCGCGGCGAGACCAGTTCGGATTTGTGAAGCTCGCCCCAACTTCGCGTGAGGTATCAGGCCGGTGCGAACTGGCCGTAGGGCACGGTTTCGCGCGCGGTCCGCAGCGCGCTCGCCCACCAATGGAGCTGCGCCAGCATCGTCGCCATCGCCCGTTCGGCACGGTCGGCTTCCATGAGCCGGCCCTCCGTGTCGAAGCGGCCCCAGACATCGGCGAAGGAGACGCCGTCGCGGATCGGTGCGGCGTGCAATTCGCCGAAGACGAGCCGCAACTGCTCCGCGGCGCGCAAGCCCCCCGAGATGCCGCCATAGGAGACGAAGCCGACCGGCTTGCCGCGCCATTCCGGCCCGATCGAGTCGATCAGGAATTTCAGGATCGCCGGATAGGCGCGGTTGTATTCGGGCGTCACCACGATGAAGCCGTCGGCCCAGGCGATCGTCTGTCGAACCTCTTCCAGAGCAGGATGGCCGCTGCCGACATGGCGCGGCGGCAGTTCGAGCGTGCCGGGGTCGATGATCGCGAGCTCGAACGGGCCGTCGCCCTCGATCTGGGAAATCGCCCAGCCGGCGACCTTGTCGCAGAAGCGGCCCTCGCGGCCGCTGCCGTAGATCAGCGCCAGCCTGATCCTTGTGTCGAGCTTCTTGAGCATGGATGCGCTCCGGTTTGCGTCACGGGAGCGAGGCTTATAGAACCTCAACTAAGGTTAAGGTCAAGCGCCGAAAACGGAGGGGCGTGCGATGGATATGCCGCAGCGCCTGCCCATGGAATTGAGCGTCGGCGAGGTCGCGCGCCGCAGCGGGCTCGCCGTCTCGGCACTGCATTTCTACGAGGCGGAAGGGCTGATCAGCAGCCACCGCACGGCCGGCAACCAGCGCCGCTATCCGCGCGAGGTGCTGCGCCGTGTCGCGATCATCAAGGTGGCGCAGCGCRCSGGMATSCCGCTGAAGACGATCSGCGASGCCTTCAAGGCCCTGCCRCAGGGGCGCACGCCGACCGTGGCCGACTGGAAGCGCCTGTCCACGGCCTGGAAGGCGGAGCTTGATCGGCGCATCGAGCGGCTGACGCGATTGCGCGATCATCTCAACGGCTGCATCGGCTGCGGCTGCCTTTCGGTGAAGGACTGCCCGCTGCGCAATCCCTGGGACAGGCTGGCGGAGGAGGGGACGGGCGCGCGCCTGCTCGATCCGGACTGAGCCAGAGCTTCGGCCCGAAAAGCGGAGCGCGGTTTTCGGGAGAAGCCGATGAACAACCCAAAGATTTAGTCCGCCTTGTGGAGCCTCTCCAGCGGGAAGCGCGCCACGTCGGCCATCAGCTCGGCAAAGCCCTTGGCCTGCAGCGCGGCGGTCGCCTTGCCTTTCTCGGCCGTGGCGAGGCTGGCATCGCCCGCCACGCCTGCGGGGTGCACGTCCTGAGCCATCCAGGCGAAGGCATGCGGGCCGGTCGGCCTCAGCCAGCGATAGTCTTCATCCGCCATCCGCAGCATCAGCGGCTCGAAGCGTTCGGCCTTGCTCATATCGACGAGGTCCGGCCGGAAATGCAGCATCAGCGCGGTCTCGACATCGCCGCCATGAATGCCGTGGCGGATATCGAGATCGGCAAAGAGCCCATCCGGCAGGCCGAAGGACATCCAGGCGCTCGTTACCGCGAGCATGCCGTGCGTGACGCGCAATTCACGCGCGGCGATCTTCATCGGGTCGACATTGCCGCCATGGGAGGTGAGCAGCACGAGCTTGCGAAAGCCCGCCCGCTTCACGCTCTCGCCGATCTCGATCCAGGAGCGGACRGCGCTCTCCCAGCCGATGGTCAGCGTGCCCGGCGAATGCTGGTGTTCGTTCGATTTGCCGATGGCCTGCGTCGGGAGCACCAGCACCTCGACCTCGGCGCCGACCAGCGGCATCGCCTCGGCCAGCATGCCGTTCATGATGGTGGTGTCGGTCGAGACCGGCAGATGCGGGCCGTGCTGCTCGATCGCCGCCAGTGGCAGGACCGCGACGGTGCTCTCGCGCGGCAGTGCGGCGAAATCGGAGCTCTTGAGATCGCCCCAGAAGCGTGCGGTCATGCTCGGCCTGCCGATCGCGGGTTGCGGATGTCGCGAAGCCGCCTGCCGCGAGGCGGTGTTGCGATTTCCTGCCATGCTATCGCATGGCATAAGGGCACAAGGCCAGAGATTGCCGGGTCCGCCGTGGGGGAGTTCCGAACATGACGATGATGAGATATCGCCTGGACCGGCGCGCCGCGCTAGGCCTCATCGGCGGCTCCGCCGCTTCCGTGCTGGTGCCGGTGCCGGGCGCGCGGGTGAACGCGCAGACGCTCGACAAGGTGAGCTTCCAGACCAATTGGCGCGCCCAGGCCGAGCATGGCGGCTTCTATCTCGCGCTCGCCAACGGCATCTACAAGAAATACGGCATCGACGCCGAGATCCGGCAGGGCGGCCCGCAGCAGAACCCGTCGCAGCTCCTGCTCGGCGGTCGCGTCGACATGACGATGTCGACCAGCTTCGAGGCGGTGCGCTTCGCGCAGGAGAACATCCCCTTCCTCGCCATCGCCTCGATCTTCCAGAAGGACCCGCAGGTCCTGATCTCGCATCCGAACCAGGGCAATGACTCGCTTGCGGCCCTGAAGGGCAAGCCGATCCTGATCGGCACCGAGGCGCGCACCGCCTTCTGGCCCTTCCTGCGCGCGAAATTCGGCTACACCGACGACCAGATCCGCCCCTACACCTTCAGCATGGCGCCCTTCCTGGCCGACAAGCGGATTTCGCAGCAGGGTTTTCTGTCCTCCGAGCCCTTCGCCATCCAGAAGGCCGGAGTGAATCCGGTGGTGCATCTGCTCGCCGACAATGGCTTYGAYGCCTACAACACGACGATCAACGTCTCGCGCAAGCTGATGGAGACGAAGAAGGATCTGGTCCAGCGCTTCGTCACCGCGACGCTGGAGGGCTGGGCGCAATACATGAAGGCCGGCCCCGAGAATGCCGCCGCCAACGCGCTGATCCTGAAGGACAATCCCGACATGGATCAGGAGAAGATCGACTACGCCGTCAAGGTCATGAACGAGAACGGCATCGTCCTGTCGGGCGATGCGCTGACACTCGGCGTCGGCGCCATGACCGATGCGCGCTGGGCCAGCTTCTACAAGACCATGGCCGATGTCGGCGTCTTCCCGGCCGGCGTCGATGTGAAGAAGGCCTATACGCTCGACTTCATCAACAAGGGCGTGGGCAAGCCCTGAGCGTCGCGGGTCGATCGGTCTTGGACGAGGCCACCATGCCCCTCGTCGCATTGCGCGGGGTCTCGAAGCGCTTCGGCAACGGGACGCTCGCCGTGCGCGACGTCGATCTCGATCTCGCCGCCGGGGAGTTCGTCAGTCTGCTCGGCCCCTCCGGCTGCGGGAAGTCGACCCTGCTGCGCATGATCGCGGGCCTGGGCGCGCCGAGCGCGGGCACGATCGCCTGGCCGGGCCGCGACGAAAAGGCGACCGGGCCGGGGCGCGATCTCGGCTTCGTCTTCCAGGACCCGACGCTGATGCCCTGGGCGAATGCGCTCGCCAACGTCATGCTGCCGCTGACCTTGCAGAGGTTGCCGCGGGCGGAAGCGGAGCAGCGTGCCGCCGCGATGCTCGCTCTCGTCGGGCTGAAGGGCTTCGAGACATCCTATCCGCGCGAACTTTCCGGCGGCATGAAGATGCGCGTCTCGATCGCCCGCGCCCTGGTGATGCGGCCACGCATCCTGCTGATGGACGAGCCCTTCGCCGCGCTCGACGAGATCACCCGCCATCGCCTCAACGACGATTTGCTCGCGCTCTGGGCACGCGAGCGCTTCACCGCCGTCTTCGTCACCCATTCGGTCTTCGAGTCGGTTTATCTCTCGCAGCGCATCGTGGTGATGGCGGCCCGGCCCGGGCGCATCATCGCCGATCTGCCGGTCGACGCCGCCTATCCGCGCGACGACCTCTTCCGCACCTCCGGCGAATATGCCCATCTCTGCCGCATCGCTTCCGGCAACCTCAAGGAAGCGATCGGCCCATGAGCGCGCCTGAGGATACCCTGGCGCGCGAGGCTGCCGCTGCCGAGGCTCTGCCGGTTCCGGCCGAGCCCCGCTTCCTCGGTTTGCCGGTCAGCATCTGGCCCCGCATCCTCGCGCCGCTGGTCATCGGCGTTCTGGTGCTGGCGCTCTGGGAGCTGGCCGTCCGCTGGAACGACATCCCGCCCTATGTCCTGCCCGGACCGCTGCTTATCGGCCGGACCCTGGTCGAGGATTGGGCGACGCTCTCCGCCTCGCTCTGGGTGACGTTGCGCATCACCTTCCTGGCGCTCGCGGCGGCCATCCTCGTCGGCGTGGCGCTGGCGGTGCTGTTCAGCCAGTCGAAATGGCTGGAAATGGCGCTCCTGCCCTATGCGATCGTGCTGCAGGTGACGCCGATCGTCGCCATTGCGCCGCTGATCATCATCTGGGCTGATGACATCGACCTGTCGCTGCTGATCTGCGCCTGGATCGTCGCCTTCTTCCCGATCCTGTCGAACACGATCCTGGGCTTGAGCGCGGCCGACCACAACCTCGTCAATCTGTTCGAGCTCTATGGCGCSASSCGCTGGCAGACSWTGCGCTATCTCAAGCTGCCGGCSGCGCTGCCTTAYTTCCTGGCGGGSCTGAAAGTGTCGGGCGGCCTCGCTTTGATCGGCGCGGTCGTCGCCGAATTCGTCGCCGGCACCGGCGGCAATGCCTCGGGGCTGGCCTATCGTATCCTCGAGGCCGGCTACCAGCTCAAGATCCCGCGGGTCTTCGCGGCGCTGGCGATGATCTCGCTGTCGGGAGTCGCGATCTTCCTCGCGACGAGCCTGATCTCGCATCTCCTGCTGCGCCGCTGGCACGAAACCGCGTTGCGGCGGGAGAATTGAGCGTTCCGGTTCAGACGAAATAGGCGAGCTTGCGCTCGGCCGGCAGCGCATCGATCTCGCGCAGAGCCGCTTCGGACGGAGCGGCGGCGGCCTGCATGCGCGCGGGCGCCTGAGGGGCCGTTTCGGCCTGGGTGAAGACGAGGTCGTCGTCCAGCAGATCGATCGTTCCGATCCGCTTTTCGGTGCTTGCCACGTCGTCGAGACTATGCGGCTGCGTTTGGTCGCTGCTTGCGGTGCCGAAACGGCTGTCTGCGACGCTGTCTTCGCTCGCCCGTGCCGGCCGGGGAGGCAGGCCGGCCAGTTCCGTCGCCGTCAGGTAGTGCGGGCTCGGATCGCGCGTGATCTCGCCGAAGGCGCGCAGGCTCGAAT
>NZ_JBFRDQ010000244.1:0-5677 GCF_052113865.1 Allobosea sp. TAB14
CTGCAGAACGCCAGCCGCCCCAGCATGTGGCTGCATTGGCTGCGGCTTTCCGGGCTCAACTATCAGGGCCGAATTCAGGGAACCCGGTTCGCGCACACCGAGATGCTCATCAATGCCGCTGTCCAGGGCATCGGCATTGCCATCGTGCCCGTCTGCTACATCGAAGCCGAGCTCGCTCGAAACGACCTCCATATGCCGTTTGGACCGCCGATCTTGTCGGGCGACTCCTATTATGCGGTCTATCCCGAAAGAAAGGCGCAATTGCCGAGCGTCGTGGCATTCCGCGGCTGGGTCACGCGCGAGACGCGAACCTATCGAAAGCTGAAGACGCAGTAATGCGCGTCGCATCCGTCGTCCGGCAGGGCGGCTGAAGGTACCGGACGATGATCTGACCGGCCTTCCGAAAAGCGACCCGCCGTGAAGTAGGCTTTTGAGCTTTGGAAGATGCCGTGTCGCTGCCCATACCGGCGGGCGCAACGCGCCTCCCGACGACGGCCCTGGAACGCAGCTTGCCCCGGTAGCCCGTACAGGACCGGGAGATGTCATCGTGGGTCAGACTAAGTACCGTCACGACACAAGCCGCACCGCGGTTGTCTCGTTTCAAGCCTCCGAGCGGCATGAGCAGATCGCTTGGCTCAAGGACTTTGCTGTCGGCCTGGCGGTCGCCATCGGCGCCGGAACCGTGTTCGCCCTGGCGATGTCCTTGTGTCACGCGGTCTGGACCGCGCTGAGCTGACTTCGATCGATAGCGGCCTCAGGCTGCCGCGGCACGATCGAGTTTCGGAACGACGGCGTCGATGAACCTGTCCATCGTTGCTTCACCCATATCCACGGCCTTGGCACCTTCACCGTGGATAATCCTCACATCGGTGATGCCGAGGACGTTGAGAATGGCCGTGAGGTATCGCGGGGCAAAATTAAGGTGGTCGATGGGCGAGGCCTTGCCATAGATGCCGCCGGATGCCAGCACCACGGTGGCCTTCTTGCCGATCAGCAGCCCCTTGCCGTCGAAGCCAAGCGTTACGCCCTTGCGCACGATGTGATCGATCCAGGCTTTGAGGCTGGCCGGGATATTGTAGTTGTAGACCGGCGTGGCGATGACAAGCTCGTCAGCTGCCAGCAATTCGGCAACCAGCGCGTCCGAGAGGCGCAGTTGCTCGGCCATGTCCGAGGTATGGGCATGCGGTGGCGTGAAATAAGCCGATAACCACGGCATGGTCACGTGCGGCAGCGCATCCACGGCCAGGTCGCGCCGCACGATCGCGCCATCCGGGTGCACCTCGAGCCAATTGGCGACAAGGCGTTTGGTCAGCTGACGGGAAATCGAAGCCTCGCCGCGCGCGCTGGTTTCGACAACGAGAAGGTTGGGCATGGCGTCCTCAAGGCTTTGGGCTGAACAGCCGGAACAGATGTGGACGATATGTAGGACTTTCTATTCAGCGGCGGGAGCGATAATAAAGTGACCATCTCTATCGGCTAATGAGATGGATTATGATCGGCAGTCTCAGCCTCGACCAATTGCGCGTCCTGGTGACGATTGCTGATACCGGCAGCTTTTCAGCGGCCGGACGGCAATTGCGCCGCGCGCAATCGGCAATCAGCCAGTCGGTAGCGACATTGGAAGCCGCGCAGGGCGTCCAGCTCTTTGACCGCAGCACCCATCGCCCCCGCCTGACTGAAACGGGCCGGGYTCTGGTCGATCAGGCCCGGCTGGTGCTYTCGAGCGCGGCACGCTTCGAGGCCGTCGCCATCGGTGCGCGAGGCGGGATCGAGCCCGAGCTCGCCCTGGCCATAGATCCGCTGGTGCCTACCGCCCCGCTCATCGAAAGCCTGCGCGCTTTGCACCAGGCCTATCCGCATCTTCCCATCAGCTTCTCGACCGAGGGGCTGGGCGGGGCGCTGCGTCGTTTGCGCAGCGGCGACGTCGCACTGGCCTTCTGCCTGCTGCTGCCGGTGGTGCCCGAGGACGTCGTGGCTTCGCCGATCCTGCGCGTGGCGCTGACGCCCGTGGTCAGCGCCGAACACCCATTGGCAGCGCTTGGTCGTCCGGCAACCCGCGACGACCTGGAGCGCCATATCCAGCTCGTCCTGTCCGATCCGGTCGATCGGGAAGCGAACAATTACGGCCTGGCCAGCGCCACGCGGTGGCGCTTTGTCGACCTCGGCCGCAGACTGGATTTCCTGCTGGCCGGCTTCGGCTGGTGCGGCATGCCGGAGTATCTGATTGCCGATCATCTCGCAGCCGGCAATCTGGTTCGGCTCGAGCTGGCCGAAGATGCCCGTGACCCGGCGAACGCCCTGACCATCTACGCCGCCCGCATGGCGGACCATGTACCTGGCCCGGCTGGCCGGTGGCTCCTTAACGACCTGCAGGCCCGGCTGTCGCTCTGATCCGGTCAAACAGTTGTCGTCAGTATCGCCGCGAAGATGACATGTCAGTCGCCAGAACGAGCAAGGTTCATGTCACTTTGCTCAGTTCACGGACGGGGAGACGGCTGATGCTGTATCCTGTGGCTGTTTCAGCCGCGCGGCGCAGCATGGCCGGGTCTGACACTCCCTGATGGTCGAGCCGCGGCGTATAGGGCGCCTCCAGCCGTGCCGCCTCCTCGTCGGTGAGGCTGATCGACAGGGAGGCCACGGCGTCGTCGATATGCTCTGCTTTCAGCGCACCGACGATCGGAGCTGCCACCACAGGATTGCGACGCAACCAGGCCAGCGCAATCATGGGCCGGCCGACGCCCCGTTCTTCCGCAATCGCCCCCACCGCATCGACAATCAGCTTGTCGCTGTCGGCCGTGGCTGCTCCTAGCTTGTAGACCGCTTCGCTTTCCGCTCGTGCAGTGATCACACCCCACGGCCGGGCCAGCCGGCCGCGGTTGAGAGGGCTGTAGATGATGGTCTGCACCCCTTCATCGATGCAAAGCGGATGCATCTCGCGCTCTTCCTCGCGGTCGAGAAGATTGTAGCTATCCTGCATCGACACGAAGCGGGCCCAGCCATTGGATTCCTGCAGGTGTAGCGCTTTGCCGAATTCCCAGGCCTTCATGGACGATGCGCCGAGATAGCGGACCTTGCCGGCCTTGACGACATCGTTCAGGGCCGCGAGCGTTTCTTCCCAGGGGGTGGTCCTGTCACGACGATGGATTTGGTAGAGGTCGATATAGTCGGTGCCCAGGCGCCTGAGGCTCATATCGACTTCGGTCATGATCGCCTTGCGCGATAGCCCCATACTATTGGGTCCGTCGCGCATGGGGGCGCTGAGTTTGGTGGCGATCACCACGTTTTCGCGGTGTGCAAAGTCCTTCAGTGCCCRCCCGAGGATCTCCTCGCTGGAACCGTTCGAATACAAATTGGCGGTGTCGAAGACATTGATGCCCGCCTCGAGTGCATGGCGAACGAGACGTCGACTTGCTTCCTCGTCGAGCGACCAGGAAGGGTAACCGCGCGACGGGTCCCCGAACCCCATACAGCCAATAGCGATAGGCGAAATATCGAGGCCCGTCCGGCCGAGCTTGGCATATTGTATGTCCGTCTCCACATGCACTATATTCGGACAACTGTCCGCTTATTGCCAAATAACGGACAATTGTCCGCTTAGTCAAGAGGCGATATGGCTGCACAAGAGGATGGATTGCGAGCAGACGCCCGCGCCAACCGTGATCGCATCCTCGAGGTGGCACGAAAGGCCCTGACCGCCGATCCCGAAACGCCGCTCAGCGCCATCGGCAAGGCAGCCGGAGTGGGGCAAGGCACGCTCTATCGGCACTTCCCGACGCGGGAAGCTCTGGCCCTGGCGATTTATCGCAAGGAGATCAACGCCCTTGCGGCTCTTGCATCCACGCTTCTGCAGGAGCATCCGCCGCTGGAGGCATTTCGTCTGTGGTGCGCCCAAGTGGCGGATTCCAGCGCCATGAAGCGCGGCGTGGCAAAACTTCTGCAAGGGGCCACGTCCGAGGATGACGAACGCGAAACCTATCAGCAGATGCTGTTGGCAGTGCGTTCACTCATCGCTGCATGCGAGACCGCCGGCGCGATTGATCGCGATGCAAATGCCGATGATGTTTTGATGCTTCTCGGAGTCCTCTGGCAAATCCCATCCCATCGCGGCAGGGATGCTCAGGCAGCGAGGATCATAGCGCTCATCTTCAGGGGGTTGGGTGCCGAAGACGAGCCAGGCTGCCTCGCTGGACCATGAAGCTCGTTCTGTGTTGGAGCGCGTGTCGGGGGTATGGCTCGGTATGCCAGTTGGCGGCGATGCGGTGATCGGAAGCCAATGGCGGAAGGGGTGGGAGAGGGTCCGCAGTCCGACATATCGTTGATTTTACTAGGTATTTTGGCTTCTCAAGTTGCCTGCGGTGTAGCAGTCTAGTGTTGCAGTCGCAAGTCTAAGCGACCCCGAAAACAACCAAAATCAGAGACTGAAAATCGAGGGTGTCCCGCCGCGTGTCCCCCGCTAGATGGGGATCGGGTCCGATGCGACGCAGACGACCGTTGCCGGCATGCCAAACTCTGCTGGGTCAACTCGAAAGCCCGCGATGTGAAGAGCGATAGCCGCATGATTGACGGCCTCCTCCGGAGGAACATCCGACACGATGGAGGGGTAGCGGGAAATGAACTCACTGACAGCCAGCGCGGCATCCTCATGGTGAGACAATGCTTTGGCTGCTCCCGAGACGAAGGCTTCCCAAATCAGAAGCTGACCGTGCCCAGCGGCGAACCTGCTGAGGTCAATCGTCGCGTCTAGCGGTCCCGTAACTTCGCGTAGTTTTGTCAAGCACCACGGCATGACAGCGAGGCACGTCGCTAGAACGGTGCAACCTGGTCCCGCAGACCAAGCGCGACCTAGCTTGCGTTCGACGCCGCCTCTGCTGGCCGTAACGCTCTTAATGTCCTGCCGACGTGGCGTCCAAATGGGGGCTTCGAAGCCGATTGCGAGCCTGTGGCCGGCTTTCAAAAGCGTGCCAAGCCTGTGCAACTCCAGCTCAATCGTGTAGCCGTTCCCGAGTTGGCTGCGGTCATTCGCCCAGCCGATGTTTTTGAACGACCCGACATCGACACAGAGGACGTTGAGTGGCGAGGCGATAGAAGGACCGGGCGCGCCCCCTTGGCAGGCCGGGCATTTCCGCTGGAAGAAATCAGACCCGTTGCTGGCATAACGGTGGCCGCAAATCTCGCCATTCGTCGGCACCGTGCATTCCACGATCCAAAGCTTTTGCATGTGGTCATTGCCGGGCGTATCCGTCTTCTCCATGAGCTTTTGCCCATTTCGATTAACGTCGCCCACGGTTCGCGTCGATGCCAACTAGCGTCCTCCAAAGCGAGGCTAATCCAAACGAGGGCATGCCCGTATGCCGGTCAAGTCGATCTAGTCTCGTAACTGTTCTCGGCCAGAGTCGGCCTTTACTTCCGGAGGAAACAGCGCCCACTTCCCCATCGTCAATGGAACCATTCGCTCAATAACCATCTGGTCAACCGAGTCAGTTAAGGATGGCTCCGCCCTGCCAAGACGCGACGTGGGAGCTCGTTTCATTTCCTTGACTGCCTTGAGTAGGGTCTCGGCGCTTTGGAGTGGTCCTGCTGGCGGTGGACTCGGATTAGTTCTGAGGCCAGCCTTCTTCCAAATCTCTGTCGTTAGGAAGTCGCCATTCTCAGGGGGCCTAGTCGCTACCCTGAACAG
>NZ_JBFRDQ010000245.1:0-5461 GCF_052113865.1 Allobosea sp. TAB14
GTGATCGGGCTCGCCAATGCCGGCAGCGACACCACCAACGCGATCAAGCAGGCCGGCGAGTTCGGCATCGTCGCCGGCGGCCAGAAGCTCGCAGGGCTCCTCGTCTTCATCAGCGACGTCCATGCGCTCGGCCTGCAGGCGGCGCAGGGGCTGGTCCTGACCGAATCCTTCTACTGGGACCGCGACGACCAGACCCGCGCCTGGTCGCAGCGCTTCGCCAAGCTCAATGGCGGCAAGATGCCGACCATGGTGCAGGCGGGCGTCTATGCCGGCCTGCTGCACTATCTCAAGGCGGTCGAGGCCACCAAGAGCAAGGACACGGCGACCCTCATGGCCAAGATGAAGGAAATGCCGACGGACGACCCGCTCTTCGGCAAGGGTTCGATCCGCCCGAACGGCCGCAAGATGCACGACATGTATCTCTACGAGGTCAAGAAGCCGTCCGAGTCGAAGGGCCCGTGGGACTACTACAAGCAGATCTCCGTGCTGCCGGCCGAGCAGGCCTTCCAGCCGCTGGCCGAGACCGGCTGCTCGCTGGTCAAGTAACGAGCGCTTCCGGTCCCTCCACCGTCATCCCGGGCGCCCGCAGGGCGACCCGGATTCATCGGAAGGCTCCGGAACTCGACGATGGATCCCGGCTCTGCGCTTCGCTTGGCCGGGATCACGAAGAGGTTCGAGAGCCCACCCACAAGATGATCTGAGTCACGCATGTTCGAGCTTCTCGGAATCCCGCCACAAGCCTTGTTCGGCCAGGTCCTGCTYGGCCTGATCAACGGCTCGTTCTATGCSATCCTSAGCCTCGGGCTSGCGGTGATCTTCGGGCTGCTCAACATCATCAACTTCACCCATGGCGCGCAGTAYATGATGGGCGCCTTCGTGGCCTGGATGGCGCTGAACTATCTCGGGCTGAACTACTGGGTCGCGCTGCTGCTGGCGCCGATCGTGGTCGGCGCCATCGGTGTCCTGATCGAGCGGCTGCTGCTCAAACGCATCGCCCATCTCGACCATCTCTATGGGCTCCTGCTCACCTTCGGTCTGGCGCTGATCATCCAGGGCCTGTTCCGTAATTATTACGGCTCGTCCGGCCTGCCCTATGGCATCCCGCCGCAGCTTTCGGGCGGGCAGAATCTTGGCTTCATGTTCCTGCCGAACTACCGGGCCTGGGTGATCGTCGCCTCGCTCACCGTCTGCATCGGCACCTGGTTCCTGATCGAGAAGACCAAGCTCGGCGCCTATTTGCGCGCCGCGACCGAAAACCCGACCCTGACCCAGGCCTTCGGCATCAACGTGCCGCTGCTGGTGACGCTGACCTATGGCTTCGGCGTCGCGCTCGCCGCCTTCGCCGGCGTGCTCGCCGCGCCGATCTACTCGGTCAATCCGAATATGGGTGGCGACCTGATCATCGTTGTCTTCGCGGTGGTGGTGATCGGCGGCATGGGCTCGATCATGGGCGCGATCGTCACCGGCTTCTCGCTCGGCCTGATCGAGGGCCTGACCAAGGTGTTCTATCCGGAGGGCGCCGCGACCGTGATCTTCGTCATCATGGTGCTGGTGCTGCTGGTGAAGCCCGCCGGCCTGTTCGGCCGCCCGGCCTGACGCGAGAAGGACAACGACATGACCGATCTCGCCACCACCGAAGCCGCCAGCGGCGTCGCGCTCGCCGAGACCGACGACAGCACCGCGAAGCTGCACCGCAACCTGTTCATCGCCATCGCGGCGCTGCTCGTGGTCGCGCCCTTCGTCGCCTATCCCGTCTTCGTGATGAAGGTGCTCTGCTTCGCGCTGTTCGCGCTCGCCTTCAACCTGCTGCTCGGCTATGGCGGCCTGCTTTCCTTCGGCCACGCCGCCTATTTCGGCATGGCGAGCTATGTCAGCGCCTATACCGCCAAGAACTGGGGCCTCACGCCGGAGCTCGCGATCCTGCTCGGCACCGTGGTCGCGGCCCTGCTCGGCACGGTGTTCGGGGCTCTCGCCATCCGCCGCCAGGGCATCTATTTCGCGATGATCACGCTGGCGCTGGCCCAGATGGTGTTCTTCTTCTCGCTGCAGACGCCGCGCTTCACCGGCGGCGAGGACGGCATCCAGGCCGTGCCGCGCGGCAAATTCCTCGGGCTGATCAGCCTGGAGGACGACCGCGCGCTCTACTGGCTGGTGGCGGCGATCTTCCTTGGCGGGGTGCTGATGATCTACCGCATCATCCACTCGCCCTTCGGCCAGGTCTGCAAGGCGATCCGCGACAACGAGCCCCGCGCCATCTCGCTCGGCTACCGCGCCAACCAGTATAAGCTGATGGTCTTCGTGCTTTCGGCCACGCTCGCCGGCCTCGCCGGCGCGACCAAGGCGATCGTCTTCCAGCTGGCGTCGCTCACCGACGTCTACTGGACGATGTCCGGCGAGGTCGTGCTGATGACGCTGGTCGGGGGGCTCGGCACCGTCTTCGGCCCGATCGCCGGCGCGGTCGTCATCGTCGCCATGCAGAACTACCTCGCCAGCCTCGGCTCCTGGGTTCTCGTGGTCCAGGGCGGCATCTTCGTGCTCTGCGTCCTACTCTTCCGCGAGGGCATCGTCGGCCTCGTCGCGAAATGGATCAAGAAGCCGCTGTGACGCTCGAGAGCGGCGGGATCAGCGGATCAGCTGAGAGATCGCCCTGAACTGCGGATGCTCGGCGCTCCGCAGCCATTCGAACAGCACCATCTCGGTGGTGACGATCTCGGCCCCATGCGCCGCGAGGCGGCGGATCGCGACAGCGTGCGATTCCGGCGCGCGGGAGCCGACGGCATCCTCCACCACCACGACGCGGCGACGATGCTCGAGCAGGGTGATGGCCGTCTGGGCGACGCAGACATGCGCCTCGCAGCCGCAGATGAGGATGTCCCTGTCGCCGCCCAGGACTTCGAGAACGGCCGGCTCGGCGCAGGCGTCGAAGCTCGTCTTGGCGATGGCAGGGGCGGCTCCGGCGAGTTCCGGAACGGTCGGGCCGAGCTTGGACGGGCTCTGTTCCGTGACGATCACGGGAATGTCGAGCAGGCGTGTCGCTTCGACGAGGCGGACCGCATTGGCCAGGACCCGTCCTCCGTCATGGATCGCCGGCACCAGCCGGGCCTGCAGGTCGATGACCAGCAGCACGGCGTTCCCTGCATTCATGAGCGGCATCGGTCCGGTTCCCTGCGACAAGTGCGCCATAGGCATCTCACCCGGCAACGACCGTCAAGCCGGCAGAGCGTCGCTTCCGGCTTGACAGGAATCGTTGATATCAACAGAAAAGGATCATGACCGAACCACGAAGCGTCCCCTTCGAGACGACCCTGCTTGTCCGCGACTGTTGCCTGTGCCTGCATGTGCAGCGTGCGGCCCGCGCATTGGCGCGCCGCTTCGACGAGGCGCTGCGGCCGCTCGGGCTGACCAACGGGCAATTCTCGCTGCTGATGTCGCTGAACCGGCCCGAACCGCCCTCGCTCAAGCCGGTGGCGGAACTGCTCGCCATGGATCGCACCACSCTCACCGCAGCCCTGAAGCCGCTGGAGCGGCGCGGGCTCGTCAGCATCGCGGCCGACCCGCGCGACCGCCGCAGCCGGCGGCTCTCGCTGACCCCGGCGGGGCTTGAGCTTCTGGCCGCGGCAGTGCCGATCTGGCAGCGGACCCATGAGATCGTCGATACGCAGCTCAACGACCCGCCTCGCTTCCGGCGGGAACTCGGCCGCATCGTCTGATTACCCTCGCTTCCCACTTCTGAAGGACAAGCCATGCCCCAGATGATCTTTCTCAACCTGCCCGTGAAGGATCTCCCACGATCGATGGCTTTTTTCCAGGCGCTCGGCTTCTCCTTCAACCCGCAATTCACCGACGACACCGCCGCCTGCATGGTGATCAGCGACACCATCTTCGCGATGCTGCTGACCCACGCGAAATTCGAAAGCTTCTCGCCGAAGCCCATCGCCGACACCAATGAGAGCATCGAGGTCCTGACCTGCCTGTCGCGGGAGAGCCGGGCGGATGTTGACGCGATCGTGAAGGCCGCCGTCGCCGCCGGCGGCTCGACCTACAACGCGCCGCAGGACCATGGCTTCATGTATGGTCACGGCTTCCGCGACCTCGACGGCCATGTCTGGGAAGTGATGTGGATGGACCCGGCTGCCGTCCAGGGTTGAGCCGACCCGTCTCCACCGCAGAGCCGACCCCACGCCCCGCTCCTAGCGCATGATGCGTCGTGGAATTAACCTGTGGCCATTCCCCAGATGCAAGTTTGGCTGCAGGCTCCATGGACAAGCGGGTCGAGACACAGGCGCATGCCGCGCCGCTGACGCATGCGGATATCCGCTCGATCCYGATCGGCGTCATGGTTGCGATGTTCCTAGCCGCGCTCGACCAGACCATCGTCGCGACCGCGCTGCCGACGATCGGGCGCGAGCTCGGCGACGTCACCCATCTGCCCTGGATCGTCACCGCCTATCTCCTGGCCTCGACCGCGGTCACGCCGCTCTACGGCAAGCTCGCCGACATCCATGGGCGGCGCGTCGTGCTGCTCTCCGGCATCGTCGTCTTCGTGATCGGCTCGGTCGCCTGCGCGCTGGCGCCCAATCTCTGGCTGCTGATCGTCGCCCGCTTCGTGCAAGGGCTGGGCGGCGGCGGCCTGATCGCGCTGGCGCAGACCATCGTCGGCGACATGGTGCCGCCACGGGAGCGGGGCCGCTATCAGGTCTATTTCGCCAGCGTCTTCCTGTCCTCCTCGCTCATCGGCCCGGTGCTGGGTGGCGTGCTGGCCGAGAAGCTGCACTGGTCCGTGATCTTCTGGATCAACGTTCCGCTCGGCTTCGGCGCCTATTGGATGTCGAGCGCGGCGCTGAAGCGCCTGCCGCGGCATGAAAGGCCGCACAAGCTCGACGTTCTCGGCGCCATGCTGATGACGGCGGGAACGCTCTCGCTGCTGCTGGCCCTGTCCTCCGGCGGCACGGCCTATCCGTGGCGCTCGGCGCCGATCGCGGGGCTCATCGCGGCCACGCTGGTGTTGTGGAGCCTGTTCGCCTGGCGCCAGCGCACGGCCAGCGAGCCCCTGATCCCGCTCGACATCATGACCAACCGGGTGGTGCGCGCCGGTACGGTCGCCGCCGGCTTCGGCATGGGCACCTTCATCGGCCTGACCATCTATCTGCCGCTCTATTTCGAGACGGTGATGGGGCTGAGCGCGACCTATTCCGGGCTCGGCCTGTTGCCGCTGACCTGCGGCACGGTGATCGGCGCCACCGCCTCCGGGCGCGCGATGACGAAGCTCACCCACTACAAGCGCGTGCCCATGGTCGGGCTCGCCGTCGCGGCCGTGGGGACCGCGGTGATGGCCGTGTTTTCCGGCCGGATCCCGCTGGTGCCGTTCTGCATGATCCTGGCGATCGTCAGCCTCGGGCTCGGCACGCTGCTGCCCGTCGCGACGGTCTCGATCCAGAACGCCGTCAGGCCGCATCAGCTC
>NZ_JBFRDQ010000246.1:0-5443 GCF_052113865.1 Allobosea sp. TAB14
GCAGGATCGCTGCGATCATGAACCCTTCCGTACCGACCGCGAAAGTGCCCAGCGCCAGCGCATAGAGCGCCCTGCGCCGCACTGGCGGAACCGTATTTGCGGGCGGCGCTGGCGCTACGTCGGGGCCTGGGCCCGGGACAACGAGTGCGGTGTGCCGTTCGAAGGCGAGTGTCATCGTGATGATCCTCAGGTCAATGGTGATATCCGGAAAGGGGGATTCAGGCGTGGCGCTGACGGGAAAGCGCGCTGACGACGAAGGACAAAGCGAGGGATGCACCGACCAACGCTGCGATCCGCGTGTCCGAGACCCGGCTCCTGATCCAGAGATTGACGGCGAGGCTTGCCAGACCTGCGGACATGATCGTGAACACCCGACGAGGCGATCCGCACGCCTACTGTTGGCTCGCGGCTTCAAAGCGATCGTCCGTGCCGAGTTCCGGTGCGATCCTGGCCGACACCTCAGATGCGTTGCGATCGCGGCCGTAGCTTGGCGCCGCGGCTTCGACCGCCCCATGCCGGTCGCCCTTCGGCACGAGCATGACCTCGCGATCACCGGTGAAACTGGGATAGGCCATGGCTCTCTCCTTGGTCGCTCGAACAAGGATGGCGAGGTGCCTGGGCCTTCGGTAGCCGGCCGGCGCCGCTATGATCTATGTGCCGTTCACATCAATCGCGCCTCTGGCCTCTCTGGAGGCTTCGCGCTACTCCGGCTGGATGAAGGACATTTTTGCGCTGAAGCTCTATACGCGCGTCGCCCGATTGGGGAGCTTCTCCGCTGCGGCGCGGGAAACGGGGCTCTCGCAGTCGCAGGCCTCCCGTATCATCGCCGACCTCGAGGCGGACCTCGGCGCGAGACTGTTGTCCCGAACGACGCGCGCGGTGGTTCCCACCGAGGCCGGCAGCGAGTTCCTGGCACGCATGGAGCCGATCCTCGCCGCGCTCGACGAAGCCGAACAGAGCGTCCGGGAGGGCGGAGAACTGCGCGGCCTGGTGCGCATGAGCATGCCGACCAGCATCGGGGTGCGCGAGGTCATTCCCCGTCTCTCGGCCTTCACCGAACAGCATCCCCGCCTGCATATCCAGCTCCTGCTCGCAGACCGGCGGCAGGATCTGGTGCGTGACGGTGTCGATGTCGCGATCAGGGTCGGCCGCCAGATCGATTCCTCAGCCACCGCGAAGCTCATTGCGACGATTCCGCGCGTCATCCTGGCCTCGCCAGACTATCTCGCCCGAGCCGGCTCTCSCGACGGGCCTTCCGACTTGCGCGACCATCGGATCGTCGGCGGGCCGGCCTCATCGGTCGCGTCAGCCTGGTCCTTCGAGCGCGGAGGCGAAAGCCTGACGATCGACCTCCAGCCGCATATCTCGACCAATGAAAACGAGGGAGCGATCGCCGCTGCCGTCGCCGGGCTCGGCGTCACATCCACGACGGGATGGGCCTGCCGGCGAGAGCTGGAGGACGGCTCGCTCGTGCGTCTCTTCACGGATTGGAAGACGGCGGACGTTCCCGTATTCGCCTATTTCCCGATGGGCCGAGCGACGAGGGTCGCCGGTCGCGCCATCGTCGAGCACCTTGTGACCGAGCTTCAGCGCGAGGGGTGAGCCGATATCGCGGGCGGTACGCCTCTGCTTTATCGGCAATTGCCGGCCGCCTCTCCTTTGCGCGGTCCGGGTTCAGAGCTTCTCGTCTTTCGGGAACGACAACTGACACCTTGATATAGTTTCGCGATTCTCTGAATTTCGCTTTCACTTCGTCTCGGATGTCGATGACGGCAATTTCCAGTGTGCGGGACGTCGAAGGACTCGGCGCTGACGCGATCGATCGTGATTTTCGTAGGAAAATGAAGACGTGAACACTCAAGAAAACAACAAGTATATTGTTATGGAAGCGTTCGATACGCTCTTCAACAAGCGTGACTACGTGGCGGCGGAAAGGTTCTGGTCACCGAAATACATCCAGCACAGCGCCGTCATCGCGCCAGGCCGCGAAGGGCTTTTCGGGCTTGTCCGAGGCATGCCCGCATCGCTCGCCTATGAGCACGGGCTGATCATGGCCGAAGGCGATTTCGTCATGGTCCATGGCCGCTTTTCGGGCAATGGTCCCGGTGCTCCGTTCATTGCCGTCGATATCGTTCGCCTCGAAGACGGAATCCTGGCCGAGCACTGGGACGTGCTGCAGGACGAAGCGACGCAGGCCGGCTCCAAGAGCGGTTTGCCGATGTTTGGCGAGGCATTCCCGGCCTGAACCGGTCGCGGCGCGACTCCGTCGCGCTGCCAATCAGGGCGTTGGGGCCAGAGCCGCCTCACGGGCGTGCCGGGCCTCATAGGGGCCTCAGGTAAGCGACGGCGATCCGCAGGGTCGGCGGATGCGGCCAAACGAGATCGCCGATAGGGAGCTTCCGGGCGCGGCTATTTGAACTGCGTGTTGGCGATCGGCATGATGGCCGCCACGCGCCATCCGCCGGCGCTGCGGATCAGCGTCTGGCTGATCAGAAACGTATTGTCTTGCGACGGCTTTCCGGCAAGGCCCCGCGTAAAGGTGATCGGGACGAGGATCTGGACGACATCGTCGGAGATCGCCGTCGACCGGAAGTGAGCCATGTCCGGCTCAAGATGCCAGGTACCAGCGTGATAGTCCTTGAGCGTTTCGATGATGGCCTTCGCGCCACGCACCTCGACACCGCGCGTGAACCACAGCATGTCGGGCGAATTCCAGAGCAGCGCTCCCACCGCTGTGGTGTCATGCGCGTTCTGGGCGGCCAGGAATCCGACGAAAAAGTCTCGGGCCTCGCTGTCGCTCGCGCCCGCTGCCGCCGGGCCGGCCATCGCCGCCGCCATCGTCAAACTGAAGAATGACCAGGTCAGGACAGCCATGCGCGAGCGCGCAAGCACCTTGACCCAGAGCGCTTGTCCGTCTGTTACATATTCCATGGAGGTCATTGTCCTGCCAATCGTGGCTTCGGGGGTGTCGTTATCGCAGTTGGGCACGGCTGCAACGTCATCGGCCCTTGAAGGAAAAGCCCGGCCGGGGCTTCCCCGCCAGGAACGCTTGGATCGAGGTATCGAGGGCAAACTTCACGTCTTCGGTCTCGAAGAGCGGCATGGCGATGTCGAACAGCGCCTCGTCGGCGGCGGCGATCCCTCCCGTCGCCCAGACGCGCAGCAGCGCCTTGTGGGCGGCATGGGCTCGTGTCGGGCCACCAGCAACCTTCCTGGCGAAGGCCGATGCCTCGGACAGGAGATTTCCGTCGGCGACCACGCGATTGACCACTCCATGGTCGCGCATCACGGTAGCCGGCACCTGTTCGGAGGTGAGTGCCCATTCGATCGCCCGCGCGCGTCCCGCGCGTTCGGCGACGCGATAGACGCCACCCAGCAAGGTCACGATCCCGATCGATTGCTCGGGGTGGCCGAAGCGCGCCGTCTCGCCGGCCAGGATGACGTCGGCACGCACGGCGAGTTCGAGTCCCCCGCCGAAGCACAGGCCCTGCACGGCAACGACCGTCGGTATCGGCAGTCGCTCGAAGCGGTTGAACGCCGCCAGATAGGTCTCGAAGGAGGTCCGCAGTTCGCGAATGCTCATCTCCGTCCAGCGCACGATGTCGCCGCCGAAGCTGAAATCAGGGCCTTCGGCGTGGACCAGCAGCGCGCGCGCCTCCCCGCGCTCGATTTCATCCAGCGCATCGGCCAGTTCGTCGATCATCTGTCCGCCGATGCGATTTTGCGGCGGATTGGCGAGGACCAGTGTGGCGAGACCGTCGTCCATGCTCAGGCGAATATGCGTCATGGCCTGCCCTCCTGCGATTCGTGAAGATGCGTGCGGAACCAGCCGAGAGCGGCATCGCGGGCCACGGCGAATTGGGACAGATAGGCGTCGAAATGGCCGCCCTGCACCATCACGAGCTGCTTTGGCTGGAGCGCGCGTTCGTAGCCGGCGAGCGCTAGGTCGGTCAGGGTAATGCTGTCCGCCATCGCCACGATGAGCATCAGTGGCGTAGGCGAGACGCGCCCGAGCCAGGCGCCCGGCTCGTACATCCGCGCCGCCCGGCCCGAGCGCAGCGTGACCTCGTTGCGCCACACGCTGTCCGGCAGACCCTGAAGGTAGAAGCTCAGCGCGTCAGGCGAGCGATAGGCAGCGGGTTGATCGCGGTCGTCGCTGACGACTGCGATCCTCTGCCCCGGTTCGCCTCGAAAACGACGCTGATCATCCTCGCTGAAGGCCGCTTCGAGACCGGATATCGCGCCCGGATCGACGCGCCGCAGGCTCTGTTCGTAGCCGCTGATGGTTGGCACCTGGGCGACGACGGCCCTGAGCCTGCGGTCGGTGGCGCCAAGGACGATTGCATGCCCTCCGGCATAGCTCGTCCCCCACAAGCCGATTCGCTTCGGATCGACTTCGGACTGGTTTTCCAGGAACGAGATCGCCGCGCGCCAGTCGGCGACTTGCCGCCACGGGTCGATGTCGCCGGGCTCTGGAGCATCACTGCGGCCGAAATTGCGGTGATCATGCAGCAGGACGACGAAGCCGGCTTCCGCAAATGCGCGCGCGAACGGGAAGAGCCCGTGATGCACGGTGCCGGCATAGCCATGCGCCATGCTGACGGCAGGCAGCGGCGAGGTGATTTCGGCGGGACGAACGAGCCAGCCGCGCAGGGTCAGYCCCGGTTCGGCAGCAAACGCGATCTCGTGCTGCTCGATCGTCAATTTTGTTGTGTCCGAGCCGGCCATGTTCAGCTCTCCGGGGCCGGGGCGGGCACGTCGAAGCCGTTCAGCGTTGCGGCGACGAAGGCATAGACACCCACGAGGAAGACGATCTGGGCCGCGCCGGCCGCGCCCAGCGTCGCGACCGCCAGCCGCCAGGTCGGCTCCGAAACAGGGCCGCCGCGGCAGAGCGCAAGCGCCATGTCGAAGGCAGCGCCTTCGGCCTCGTCCAGATCGCTCGGCTTGAGATGCGAAACCAGCGCGGAAATCCGGGCCAACGGCATGCCGATCCGCTCGGCCACCGCGACATGGGCATAGATTTCATACGCCGCCCGGTAGTGGCCGCCGACGACGAGGATGACGATCTCCTTCACATTGGCAGGCAGCGCGCCGATCGCGTTGACGGCCTTGGTGAGATCCCAGGAGGCTTTGCCCACGGCGGGATGATGCAGCGAGACGTTCCAAGGCCCGATCATCCTGCCATCGGGCTGCATGGTCTGGAACGCGTTGAAGCCGGTGGCGATGCCAGCCGCCATGTCGTCGTAAAGAGCCCGCTGGAGCGGATTGAAATCCGTCGGATCGATAAGCGGTAGGCGCATTGTCATGCCTTTCGACGGCTCGGCGATGATATCCATGTCGCACGTCATCGACGTGCGCGAGCGTATGCGCGGTATGATGTCGAATAAAAGCGACGAGATGGAATTCGATTGCCGCAAATTGAAGAATTGATTCAGAATTCACT
>NZ_JBFRDQ010000247.1:0-6430 GCF_052113865.1 Allobosea sp. TAB14
GCTTGACGATAAGACGATCACGTCGGGGCCGGACGACATGATCATAGTCACCGATGGCGCTGATTTTCTGCGCTTCGTTCCCCGGAGTGAAGACAACCAACACTATCGGGATATCGTCGCAGCCGGGCTCCTGCCGGCGATTGAAAGCCAAAGCTCGATCTTGTCGCCTACGCTGGGGGTCGACGCTGGCAGAAGGAGTTCGGCGGCATCGTCGCCGAGGGCGTTCCAATCGCGACCGATGACCGCTCCAAGCTGATGATAACCGGAGCCCGCGTCGCGGCGATGGCCGATCCCAATTGGTCGACAGTCTGGCACGGCTCGGATCGGGGGACCTATCCTGTCGAAGCAGCCGCCATGGTCGCGATCAGCGACGCGGTTCAGACGCATGTAAGTGGGACCTTCCAGGCTTTCGCCGCGGTCAAGGCCGCGATCGGGGCTGGCGAGATCACGACGGCGTCCGAGATCGACGCGGCCTTCACCTGAGACGTCGGCGCTCTAGCGTCGAATAACGAAGACCCAAACCTGCATGGCGCCTTCCTGCTCGGTCATCTCTTCCACGCTATTTACTGCTGTGTGGCAGCGCCTTTAGCATTATCGGCCATGCTACTGCGTTCTGGGCGTGCCCTTCCGAACGAATATCCGAGGGGGTTGTTTGTCATAGTTTGGTGTCGGAGATAGCTCGTCAAACTCCGTTCTCAACAGTGTGAACAGTCTGGGCTCGATCCGGGATTCCTCGGGTAGTGAATTGTTTTGGAGGGGCGCACACCACTGGACATCGTCAAGCACAACCATCCGCATATTCGGAGAGGCTACCATTCGTAGAACCTCCTTGAGTTCGGCCTCAAACCAGATTTGGCATATTCCGGCGGAATGGATGGGGCTTGGTGTGCCGCGCCTAAGGTTGACTAGATGAGCATACGGCGCAAGGACCAGAAGGTCATCGCCATCGTTCTGCTTAACCTTCTCGAATGCCTTGATTACTCGGTCGACCGGCCGGTTCCACGTCGCATCTGGGTGAGAGCTTCGCGAAAGCATTTCTAGTGACCGAACTGGACGGTTGACGCCAAAAGACATCATAGCGATTGACGCGAGTAGTGGAGCTCCAATTGCAATGGAAATCGCTTTGGCAACCCATCGCCGCGCCCCGCCGACAGCAGACACAGCACGGTCAATGAGCAGAGCGGTGCAACATAGCGCCGGAAGAGAAACGTACTGAAGCTGCGGAGCCACGCTGCGGCCTTGATAATACCTCAGCCAGACAATTCCTGCCGCTACCAGCGCCAAAAGCGCAGCCGCTCGATTCCTTTCTTCCGTAGTTGTGCTGATCCATAACGAACGGATACCGACAAAGGCGGCGATGCTGTAGACGAGGCAGTGTAAGCCCCATGCCCCTAACCAAGGCATTGGCCACGCGCCAATGCCTGAGGAAAAAGCCCGTATGCTTCCCAAGGCACCAGGAAGGTTCGGAAACGCCCCGAACCGGTTGAGATAATAGGCAAGAACACCGGCGAGGCTGAGCGTGGCGGCTGCGACCGCGAGGCCTGATTGCCTAACGACGACAAGCAATAGCGCCTTTAGTTGCGGCCGAAATCCGGTAGCCACCGCAAAGACCCAATACGTGAGAAGCCCGACGATGCCACTCTCAACATTCCAGATCAGACCTATCGACAGCATTAGATAGCTCAAGAACTGGAACCGCTCCCGCGTCTGCTTCCAACAAAGAAGTCCCAATGCGAGAGATGGAAATAACAATCTCACGGGGAATACTTGAAAGTATGGGTCTACGGGCCAAGCCGGGAATATTAGCAGCGACCCAATTATCGCTGCGAGAGTCAGAGATGCTGCAAGACTTGTGTCTCTCGTGAAGCGTGTCAAAAATGCGAGAATGAAAACGAAACACGAAAACAACAGGGCGGCCATCACACTCGTGATAGCTAGTGTCGAGGGCTCTCCGAGTGCGTGCCAAATTGGCCGGAGGAGGATGGGGTACAACCCATACTGAGATTTTTGCCCGTCGGAACCTAAATATGTTCCGCCTCCGAGCCAATCCTGGATCAAAGGGTATACGAACACCTCATAGTGTGTGTTCACCACATAATAGTCATCGTTCCCTAGAATTGAGAAGCTGGCCAAATAAATCAGCGCTACACTGATGATGAATCCAGGTAATAAATTCCATTCTTTTCTATTCGAAAGCGCTGCTGCGGTTCCGACGACTCCTGCGGATAATGCTGACAGGATGGCAAACGTGCCTGGGTTACCCGAGATTGCCGGAGCCAGAAAGCCAGCGAACGGGAAGGGCGTCGGGTCAGGGCTGAAAGCGATATTGAATATCCAAAAGCAAATGCCTGCGCTTGCACAGACAACCATAGTCGCAAAAACGGGCTGAGCCCTTTTGCCGAAAGTTGACCTCACGGACATCCATGCGGCGGTCGAGATAAAGGTCGCTCCAGCAAAAACGGTTAGGACAAAAGTTGCGCTTTCGACTGGCTCAGGCCGGACCAGGAGCGGGCTAATATAAGTGGCATATGTGGAGAGTAACCCCGCGTCAGCAGCAACGCTAGCTGGCGAAGGTTCCACAATCAAACCGCTAAGGCCCCAGCAAGTCAGAAGGCCAAAACTGAACGTCGCAAGTAATGCGATTGCTAGCAATCCTGCCGAATTGAGCCTATCGCTGAACGATCTGAGAAAGAATTCCACCGGCATCCGATTAATCTACAAAGTCAGTCTGCCCCGCGTGTGTGTAGAATTAACGCCGGAATCGCAAGCCGCAATCAGGCCGTGATTCAAAATAAATAGTCGCCGCAGGACAAGCGTGCGCTCCCCGGGGTCCAAGCCGGGGCGATCCGCGCGTTGTTGCAAATTTAATGCAACCGAACTTCTCCGCCCCCGCGTGGCTGTCCTACATCTGGAGCACTCAATGGATACGGCCGCAGTACAGCGGGCGCTGGTAGCGCTCGGCTATTCGCTTGTGGTGGATGGCAAGCCGGGGCCGGCGACGAAGGCGGCAGTTCAGGCGTTTCAGGTGTCACATGGGCTGCATGTCGACGGGATCGTGGGGCCGAAGACGATCGTAGCGCTGAACGCAGCAACGGCGGGAMGASCGCWGGGCGTCTCGRTCWTCGATCGSGCGAAGTTCTTYGCCTATCTCCGGTCRRGCAARGCKCCGATGTTCGGYTCCTCGCTGTCGCCCGGTCAGGTCCGAGGCATCGAAGGCATCCTCGACGGCTTCGCGAAGACTGGCGATGGCCGCGACAAGACGCTGGCCTATGGGCTCGCCACGGCGCGGCGCGAGGTCGGCTCCGGCATGGTCCCGGTGCGGGAGGGCTTCAGCAAGACCGATGCGGCGGCCCGCGCCTATGTCGCGACGCACTATCCCGACAAGGGCTACAGCAAGCCGGCAGGGCCATGGGGCCACGTCTATTATGGTCGTGGCATCGTTCAATTGACCTGGTTCGACAACTACGACCGTGAAGGCATTGCCGCTGACCCCGATCATGCGCTCGATCCAGAGTTCGCTGCCGAGCTCATGTTTGCCGGGCTGCTCGACGGCCGCTGGAACGGGCAGGGGAAGGGCATCGCCTTCTATCTGCCGACCGGTGGCCCCGATGACGTGAAGAACGCACGCCGCACGGTCAACCTCACGGATCACTGGGAGGAGATCGCCGGCTTCTATCGCCAGTTCATGGCGGCAATCGCTGCGGCTAAGGGCGCCGCTGATCACCTGACGATCAGTTGCACGGCCTTCCAGAAGCAGAACGCTATTGCACCGATCCATGTGATTTGGGTCGCAACGAGCGCCGTTGCGAACATGAATTCCACGGCCTCTGAGCTCAGCCTCTCCGTGCTTCGCTTGTGCCGATGTGGAGCAGGTTGGGCCATCTGAGAACACTCCAGTCTACATGACCGGCATCTCCGCAAATGTGGTGCCGCGCCTTTGATCCCGCTGCGGCCGGGCCTGCCGCATCCTCATCACCCCGGAGCATCACATGAAACGTGTCGTCTTGGCGCTTGTCGCCTTGGGATCGCTGACGCTTGCCGGCTGCCAGACGCTGGACAGCCAGATCGCGCAGGTCAGCGACCGCTTGTCTGCCCGCTGCGCCGATCTGCAGACGGCGGCCCTCACCGTCGACCTGTTCGCCCCGGAGAAGGTGCGCGCTGCGGCGCAGCAGGGACAGGTCGTGCTCGCGCAGTTTTGCGCCAAACCGCCGCGCTCCGCTGCCGATCTCGCTATCGCCATCGGCGAAACGATGAAGGCGCTGCAGGCAATCGAAGCCGCGAAGAAAGGAGCCTGAGCCATGAACGAACAGATCCTCAGCCTCATCCGCACGATCGTCCAGTCTGCCGCGGCCGCGCTCGGCACCTACGGCATCCTCGACGCGCAGGGCCAGACCGTTGTCGTCGCCTTCGTCATGTGGCTGATCCCCACGGTCTGGGGGCTCTATGTCCGCCGCAAGGCCGGCCTGGTCGCATCGGCCGCCGCGCTCCCGGAGGTGACCGAGATCCGCACCACRCCGGAAATRGCTCRCAAGGTKGAAGACCCCTCGGTCACCGCGGGATAGGAGCAGGCCGGTGCCCTACCGCAATCAYCCGCTYCCGGTCCGTATCTAYCTCGGCATYCAYGACCATTTCCCGGCYCGGCGCTCSGAATGGGTTCTGGCCGGGATCATGGTGGCGTGGGGCTGCATATTGATCGGTCCGGCTCCAACCTTCGCCGGCAACCCTGCMTGGGCCCAGATGGCGGCCATGATGAAGGAGAGCACCTGGGGGTGGTTCGCCATCGCGATCGGGGTCTTCCGGTTGCTGGCACTCGTCGTGAACGGGACGTTCTCAGGCACCTGGTAYGGYCGCTGGTCGCCRCACGTGCGGGCCCTGGCGTCGTTTCTGTCCTGCTTCCTCTGGCTCCAGATCACCTTCGGCCTGCTGGCCTCCGATGCGGCGACGACTGGCCTTGCTGTGTATCCCGGCCTTCTTGTCCTCGACGCGATGAACATCGTCGCCGCGACCAAGGATGCCGCGAGCATGGACAGGGTCGTCGCCGATGGTTCTCCCTGAAGGTATCACCCCAGAGAACGCGATCGGCACGCTTGTCGCTGGCCTTGCCATCGGCGCCGTGATGATCCGCCAGTACCTGAAGGATCGGAAGAGCCCGACAACGCCGTCCGGAGATCGATTGATCCCCGGGCTGTCGATCGCGGATATGCGACCGCTTCAGGAAATGGCGGCGGAACAATTGAAGCTGACCGCGATCATGGAGCGCATCGCCGTCTCGCTCGAGAAGATGCTAGCCATCAGCCAGGAGCGCGCTGAGGACGCTGAGATTGTCCGGCGTGCCGAAATCATGGCTCAGGAGATGCTGAAGCAGTTGCAGGTCACGAAGACAGCGCCGCGCCGGCGCCGAACATAGATGGAGCCTTCGAGGCCCGAATGTGGGAGGATTGGGGACCGGCAAGTCGTGCAAGCGCTTACATTACCCCAGAGCATTGGCTTGTAATTGCCCATCCTGGCGGAGGTGCAACCGCCGTCACTCTTCAATTAGACCAAGCTCCAAAAATGATCAGCAATGCTGATATTCAGCGGAGCCCATCGGAACACTGGCATTTCATTGGTACCGTCGATAATGCGCCTCGCGGGGTCCTTCGATTTTACTCACCGGATGAGATGCGCGAATGCATACCTCTGCTTGGAGCAGGCTCGGCGCCTTTCCGCATTGATCATCAGGATCAACGAGATTGCGCATTTAGGTAGACTTCCGCTATGGGTCGATAGCGGACGAAGGCTCATTTAAGGTCAAGAGATGCACTTTGCCTCGTCAACACATGTATCTCTTGCGATCCTTACCATGTGCCTAGCAGCTCCGGCGACAGCACGAGACAGCGAGATCGGCAGGTTTGTCTCTGGAAAATGTTTCGAGCACCAAGGGTCGGTCAGATCGGGCAAGTACATCGCTCTGTGTTTCGATGATGATGGCAATCTGCGGGGCGTGGATTTTGACGGCGGGCACGGCTCAGAAATCGCGGCGAGATGGACTGCCAGCACCGATATCGTCATTGGAGACACCACCTGTCAGGCGACCATGATGAGTTCTACAGCCATGGTTTTAGCCGGGTGCTACTTTCAAGGCTTCTGGACACGCCGCGCCCAGTTTCCAAAGGACTGATCGAAGGTCTCTTATGGGTCGGAAGCGGATAAAAAAAGCCGAATCGAAATCGGTCTTGAGACTTTGATGCCTGTGAACCGAAATACGAGGTGCTTCAATGATCTCCCAGTGCGACTGCTTCGCCAAAGGCACGCTCGTATGAGGTGGTTTTTGATTGCGAGAGCAGGAAAACCCCTCCAAGCTACCGCAGCTTGCATAATATTGGCAGCCTGCGGACCAAATTTTCCCGTGAACGGACACCAATTCGACGCTCAGATAAAGGCGTCATAC